>DBFBFY010000195.1:0-11983 GCA_048201615.1 Collinsella sp. | reverse complement strand
ACGCGCTACGGTCTCTGCCGCGATTTGAATCTGAATAAGGGAAACGTGTACGCATATTTAGCCGGTGATGACTCAAAGGTGAGCAGGGAGACGGCGCGCCGCATTATGGAATATGCGGAGGAGAGGGGCGCCCAAGAAGGGACCGGGCGCCCGGTGCGTATGGCGGGGTAAGATTGATCGCGGTTTTGATTGATAGTCGATGAGGTTTGTTGGGCGGAGTCTATGTCTGCTATTGATATCGTGCTTGTTGTGATCGCCTTGGTGGCGGTGGGGGTTGCTGTGGCTTGTGCCCTGCAGCTTAAGGGCCTTCGCGCCGAGCTGCGGGAGCGCGGCGATAGCGGGGCAGAGATGCTGGCTGCGCTCGAGCAGGCCAACAACGCGCTCGACACCCTCAACGTCGCGTTGGCAGAAACCCGCCGTACGGCAAATGCCATCGCGCAGCAGCAGACAACCGATGCCGCCGTGGAGCAGCAGCGCTACCTGACCATCGCGCGTGAGTTCTCGCAGGCCGGCGACCGCATGGATGACCTGCGTCGCGAGACGGCCCAACAGCTCGGCGCCAACCGCGAGGGCATCGAGCACCGCCTGGACAAGGTGCGCGAGACGGTCGATGCCCAGCTGGGCGCCATCCGCAAGGACAACAACGTGCAGCTCGATCAGATGCGCGCGACGGTGGACGAGAAACTCTCCCGTACGCTCAACGACCGCCTGTCTGCATCGTTTAAGCAGGTGAGCGACCAGCTCGAGGCCGTGTATAAGGGCCTGGGCGATATGCAATCTATCGCCACCGGCGTGGGCGACCTTAAGCGCGTGCTGGGCAACGTCAAGGCGCGTGGCATTTTGGGCGAGGTACAGCTGGGTGCAATCCTGGCGGACATCCTTACGCCCGACCAGTATCTGGAAAACGTCGCCACCAAGCCTGGCGCCTCGGAGCGCGTTGAGTTTGCCGTCAAGCTGCCGGTAGACGAGGGCGATTCCGTGCTGCTGCCGATTGACTCCAAATTCCCGGGCGACGCGTACGAGCATCTGCTCGACGCGCAAGAGTCGGGTGATGCCGAGGCGGTGGCCACCGCGCGCAAGACGCTCGACGCCATGGTGAAGCGCGAGGCCAAAGACATCTGCGAAAAGTATCTGAGCGTGCCCGCGACCACCAACTTTGGCATTATGTTCGTTCCGTTTGAGGGCCTGTATGCCGAGGTCGTCAGCCGCCCCGGGCTTATCGAGACCCTGGGCCGCGACTATCACGTCAACGTTGCCGGCCCCAGCACCATGGCGGCCATCCTCAACAGCCTGCAGATGAGCTACCAGACGTTTAAGTTGCAAAAACGTACCGACGACGTGCTGCGCGTGCTTTCTGCCGTCAAGGCCGAGCTGCCGCGCTATCAGGCGGCGCTGCGCCGCGCCCAACAGCAGATCGAGACCGCAGGAAAGACGGTCGAGGGCATCATCACCACGCGCACCAACGTTATGGAGCGCAAGCTCAAGGATATCGACGCCCTGGAAGATGCGCGGGAGGCCGACGAGATCTTGGGACTCACGCCCGCGGACCATCTCACAGGCCAAGAAGACGAGGACTAATTGTAACAAGACGGTGGGGCGCCGGCGCAAGCACGGCGCGGGCGCTTTTCGCATCGTGCTTGCCTGAAGTGCGCTTTAGTGTGCAACAATGGCGTTTCTCCCTATCAGACACGAAAGGAAGCCCATGTCTCAGAGAAGCACCAGTCCGCTCAAACGCTCCACCGTGCGCCGCACGCTGCAGCGTTTTTGGGACGTCACGCGCACGCAGCCGCTGATTGTCTTTCTCTCGGTGTTCTCGTCGGCGGGCTACATCTTTTTGCTCACGTTTGCCAACACCTACGTGATGGTCCTCATCGTCGACCGTGTCCAAGCGGGTCCCGTGGCGGGCGACCAAGTATTCGAGGTCTTTGGCCCCTACATTCTGGCACTCGTGCTCGTTAACCTAGTGGGCCAAATCCTCTCCAAGCTGCAGGACTACACCGTCTACAAGCTCGAGATTGCGGGGAACTACCACCTGGCGCGCCTGTGCTTTGACACGCTCTCCAATCAATCCATGACATTCCACACCAGTCGCTTTGGCGGATCGCTTGTGAGTCAGACGAGTCGTTTTATGAGCGGCTATACGGGGCTGGTAGACGTGACAGTGTATTCGCTCATTCCCACCATCACCTCGGTTGTCTGCACGGTGGCGGCGCTCGCTCCGGTGGTGCCGACGTTTACCGTGATTTTGGTGGGTATCATGGTCGTCTACATTGCGTTTGTCTGGCTTATGTATAAGCGCATCATGCCGCTTTCGGCCGCGACGTCCGCCGCGCAGAACAAGCTGTCGGGCGTGCTGTCCGACGCGGTCACGAATATCCTGGCCGTCAAGACCTGTGGGCGCGAGGACTTTGAGCGCGATCTGTTCGATACCGCCGACCGCGCCGCGCGCGATGCCGAGACGGTTTCGATGCACGCCATGATGCAGCGCAACTTTACGACCTCGGGCCTTATCGTCATCACCATGGCCGTGGTGAGCGTGTTCGTCGCGGGCGGCAACGCGTGGTTTGGCATCTCTGCCGGCGCGCTCGTCATGATCTTTACCTATACGTACAACCTCACCATGCGTCTGAACTACGTAAGCTCCATGATGCAGCGCATTAACCGCGCACTGGGCGATGCGGCCGAGATGACGCGCGTGCTGGACGAGCCGCGTCTGGTGGCAGACGACGAGAACGCTCCCGAGCTTAAAGTGACCGAAGGTGCGATTGATTTTGAGCACTTGAGCTTTGCATACCGTGACGCCGCGGCGGGCGAGAGCGTGTTCGACGACCTGACGCTCCATGTGGCAGCGGGTCAGCGCGTGGGCCTGGTGGGCAAATCGGGCTCGGGCAAGACGACGCTCACCAAGCTGTTGCTGCGCCTGGACGACGTACAGGGCGGCCGCGTGCTCGTGGACGGTCAGGACGTCTCGCGCTGTACGCAGCAGAGTCTGCGCCGCCAGGTTGCCTACGTGCCGCAGGAGGCGTTGCTGTTCCATCGCTCCATTCGCGAGAATATCGCCTACGGCCGCCCCGATGCCACCGACGAGCAGATCCGCGAGGCCGCGCGCCTGGCAAATGCCCTGGAGTTTATCGACCGCCTGCCCAACGGCTTTGACACCATGGTGGGCGAGCGCGGCGTCAAGCTTTCGGGCGGCCAACGTCAGCGCGTGGCCATCGCCCGCGCTATCCTGACCGACGCGCCGATCCTGGTGCTCGACGAGGCGACGTCTGCCCTCGACAGCGAGTCCGAGGCGCTGGTGCAGGGGGCGCTCGAGAACCTGATGCGCGGTCGCACCTCCATTGTGGTGGCGCATCGCCTGTCCACCGTGGCGGCGCTCGATCGCATCGTGGTGCTGGCGGACGGCGAGATTGTCGAGGACGGTACGCATGCGCAGCTTGTCGAGGCAGGCGGCGAGTATGCGAGCCTGTGGGGCCGCCAGACCGGCGCATTTTTGGAGGCTTAAGGCCCCCGTACGTGGGACAATCGTTTCCGTGAAGTTATGTTTCTGCCGAGCCGAGGAGTTGTTATGCCACGCGAGACCAATGCCGCCAAACGCGAGCGCGCCGTTGAGGCGTGCGAGCGCCTCAACCGTCGCTATGGCCCGGTCGAGTGCTTTTTGGACCACGAGAATCCCTTTAGGCTGCTCATCGCGGTGCTGCTCTCGGCGCAGACGACCGACGCGCAGGTCAACAAGGTGACGCCGAAGCTGTTTGCCCAGTGGCCCACGCCCGAGGCCATGGCGGGGGCGAGCGTGGCCGATGTGGCCGATACCATTAAGTCGCTCGGCTTTTATAAGAGCAAGGCCAAGCACGCCGTGGAGGCCGCGCAGATGATCGTTGCCGATTACGGTGGCGAGGTGCCGGCCGACATGAAGGAGCTCGTCAAGCTGCCGGGTGTTGGCCGCAAAACGGCGAACATCGTGCTCAACGTGGGGTTTGGCATTGTCGAGGGCATCGCGGTCGATACGCACGTCAACCGCATCGCGCACCGCCTGATGCTGAGCCCCAAGACGCATGCCAAGGAGCCGCTCAAGACCGAGCAAGATCTGCTCAAGATTTTGCCGCACGAGTATTGGGAGTCGGTCAACCACCAGTGGATCACATTTGGCCGCGAGATCTGCGATGCCCGTAAACCTAAGTGCGACGAGTGCCCGCTGGCAGACCTTTGCCCCAGCGTGCGCGTTTTGGGGTAGCTGTTTGGCGTGCGCTGGCGTGTCCATCTCATGCGCTACCATGACAGGCAATGAAATCCGCCGCATACCCGCCGAGCTTGCCCCGGCGGGCTTTTGGCGTTGCAATGCCGGAGGAACAGCATGCTCATTCACCGTATAGCCGCGCAGCTCTACACTGCCGAGGCCTTGCAGACCGTCGAGGCCGGACTCGATGCCGGCGAGGACGTGACGCTGGCCGTGTCGCAGTCGGGCCGTACGCTTATGGCGGCCGCCCAGTTTGCGCGCCGTCCGCGACCGACGGTCTACATTGTGAGCGGCGAGGACGCGGCCGATCGCGCCGCGCGCAGCCTTGCCGCCTACGTGGGCCTAGCACATGTGTGCCGTTTTCCCGAGCGCAAGGACTATCCGTGGCGCGAGCAGGCGCCCGACGACGCCGTGGTGGCGCAGCGCTGCGAGGCTCTGGGGCGCATCGTGCGCGGGGACAACTGCATCATGGTTGCCTCGGCCCGCGCGCTGCTGCGCTGTGTGCCGCCGGTCGAGAGTCGCTATTGGGAGTCCACCACTTTTGCGGTGGGCGAGGAGATTCCTTTTGACGAGGTGCCGCAGCGCCTGGTGGGCATGGGCTACACCAATGCCGGCGCCGCCGACGCGCCCGGCCTGTTCCGTGTGCACGGCGACACCGTCGAGGTATTTCCCGCGCAGGAGAAGGCGCCCGTGCGCATTGAGTTCTTCGGCGACGAGATCGATCGCATTCGCCGCATGGTGAGCTCAACGGGGCAGACCATCGGCAACGAGGACAGTATCGAGATCTTCCCCTGCCGTGAGCTGGCGCTTACCGACGATGCCGTTCACAACATGCACGTGGCGCTCTACCGGGCAAGCCAGAACGACAGCAAGCTGGCGGCGCTGCTCGAGATGGTGGATGCACGCATTGTCACGCCTGAGCTCGACCGCTTTTTGCCGGTGATGTACGGCCAGACCGTGAGCCCGCTGGCACACGTGAGTGGCAAGGCGCTCGTGGTTCTGTCCGAGCCGCGCTCGCTGTTCGACGACTGCCTGCGCGCCTACGAGGATATCGAGGCGCGTGCCGGCGAGGCGGGGATTGACCGATTGGATGGCCTGTATGTACGTGCCCAGCAGCTCGATTTTGGCGCTCAGCAACGCCTGAACTATGTGAGCCTCATCCGTGCCGGCGGTGCGGTGACGGCCGAGCTCAAGATTGAGCAGCCGGCCATTGCGGGCTCGGACAATCGCTTTATGACGCGCATCCAGGAAGTCGTGGGCAAGCGCTATGCCTGCGTGTTTGCCATTCCCGACCGCGGTGCGCGCGAGTCGATGGAGCTCACCTTTGGCGACGAGGGCATTACCTTTGAGGAATCGCTGACGGCCGCACCTGAAAATGCCGGCGCTATCGGCGACCGCGTGCGCGTGGCAGCGGCGGATTCCGCCGACCGTGCCGCACGTCAGGAGGCCCATGCTTCCATTCGCGAGCGTCGCGCCGACGCGCTCAACGCCCGCTCGCTCGAGGCGGGCGCCGCGCAGGCTGCCGCCGGCGCCGCCGTGCCCACCATCTCGCGCGGGCGCGTGACCTTTGTGGACGCTGCCCTGCCGCAGGGCGTGGTGGTGCCCGACGCCAATTTGGCCGTGTTCTCGATTGCCGACCTCAACGCCCGCATGGATGCCAACCGCGCGCGCAGCCGCCGCAAGGTTGACATTACGCAGATCACCTTCCCGTTTAAGCCGGGCGACTACGTGGTGCACGCTACCCACGGCATCGCGCTCTTTAGCGAGATCGCGCGCCAGGAAGTGGGCGGCAAAGAGCGCGACTACTTTTTGCTGGAATATGCCGACGGCGACAAGCTCTACGTGCCGCTCGAGCAGGTCGACCGCATCACACGCTATGTTGGCCCCGACGGCGACAAACCGCGCCTGACCAGGCTCAACACAGCCGACTGGACGCGCGCCACCAACAAGGCGCGCAAGAATGCCAAAAAGCTGGCGTTTGACCTGGTCGACCTGTATACGCGCCGCTCATCAATCGCGGGTATCGCCTGCCCGCCTGACACGCCCGAGCAGATCGAGATGGAGGAGAGCTTTCCTTACGACGAGACGCGCGACCAGCTGGAGGCCATCGCCGACATTAAGGCCGATATGGAGGCGCCCAAGCCCATGGACCGCCTGCTGTGCGGCGACGTGGGTTTTGGCAAGACCGAGGTCGCCCTGCGCGCGGCGTTTAAGTGCGTGGACTCCGGCCGCCAGGTCATGGTGCTCTGCCCCACGACCATTCTTGCCCAGCAGCACTACGAGACGTTCTTTGAGCGCTTTGCCCCGTTTGGCCTTGAGGTCGAGGTGCTCAGCCGTTTCCGCACGCCGGCGCAGCAAAAGCGCGCGCTCAAGGCGTTTGCCGAGGGCACGATCGACGTGCTCATCGGCACGCACCGTCTGCTTTCGGCCGATGTGAACCCCAAGAACCTGGGCCTGGTGATCATCGACGAGGAGCAACGCTTTGGCGTGCAGCACAAGGAGCAGCTCAAGAACCTGCGCGAGCAGATTGACGTGCTCACGCTTTCGGCAACGCCTATTCCGCGAACCATGCAGATGGCCACGAGCGGCGTGCGCGACATGAGCCTGATCACCACGCCGCCGACCGGGCGTCGTCCCGTGATCGTGCACGTGGGGGAGTACGACCCCGACGTGGTGAGTGCGGCGATTCGCCTGGAGGTGGGCCGCGGCGGTCAGGTGTACTACGTGTCCAACCGCGTCAAGACCATCGACGATGCCGTGGCGCGCGTGCACGAGGCCGCGCCCGAGGCGCGTGTGGGCGTGGCACACGGCAAGATGAGCCCGCGCGAGGTCGAGGACGTGATGATCGAGTTCGCGACCAAGAAGATCGACGTGCTCATCGCCACGACCATCGTGGAGAGTGGCATCGACAACGCGACTGCCAACACGCTCATCATCGAGGATTCGCAGCGCCTGGGCCTGGCGCAGCTCTACCAGCTCAAGGGCCGTGTGGGCCGCTCTGCCACACAGGCCTACGCGTACTTTATGTTCCCGGGCGAGCTGCCGCTCACCGAGGAGGCCACGGCGCGCCTGACCGCACTTTCCGAGTTCCAGGACCTGGGCAGCGGCATGCGCATCGCCATGCGCGACCTGGAGATTCGCGGCGCCGGCTCGCTTATGGGCGCCGAGCAGCACGGCAACCTGTCGAGCGTGGGCTTTGACCTGTTTACGCAGATGCTGGGCCAGGCGGTGGCCGAGGCGCGCGGCGATGACGACGCCGGCGTGGAGGCGGCGAGCGTGGGCATTAACCTGCCGGCCGACTACTTCTTGTCCGAGGAGTACCTGCCGGCGGTGGATCAGCGCGTGCTCGTGTACCGCAGGCTCGCAGCGGCCGAGGACCTGGAGAGCATCGACGAGGTGCAGGAAGAGACCGAGGCCGCGCATGGCGAGCTGCCGTTGGCGGGACTCAACCTGTTCAATCGCGCACGAATCCGCATTCGCGGCGAGCGCCTGGGGCTCGAGAGCGTCACGCTCAGCGGCGGTCGCATCACGTTTTTGGGCGTCGACGTGCCCAAGAAGGTGGCCTTTGAGCTAAAGACCCGCTATGGCGCGGTGAACTTCCCCAAGAGCCGCAAACTGTCGGCGCCCTACAAGGCGGGCGCCGGCGCGGGCAGCGGCCTGGGTCGCGGTCTCGACGCCAACGACGGTACCGGCCCCGTGGCCGCGGCACTCATGCTGTTGCAGCAGTTGGGTGCGAGCGACGACGACTAACGGGTCGACGCTGCAAACGCCCCATTTGGGCACTCTGGTTCCATCGAAAGGAAAGCATGTTCGGATACCTCTATAAGAAAGACGTCGCCATTATCGCGGTTGTCCTGTGTCTTTGTCTGGGCGTGGGCAGTTTCTTCGACTATCAGATTTCGAGCGCGCTGTTCAACATCGGCAGCATGTACGGCCGCTTTATCGAGGCTGCCGGCGAGCTACCGTTCGAGCTGACGGCAAGCGTCGCGGGCGTCATGCTCGTGCGTGCGGTGCGTCCCGACTCCAGGGGGAGCAAATGGCTCGCTGCGCTGGGCGTTTTGATCAACGTGGGCCTGGTCGGCTACGAGATTATCGGATCGCTGCGCGTCGGCGGCAAGCTCATCGCGTTTCAGCTGGTGCTGACGTTTGTGCTGGTCATTGCGGTTAACGTTATTGCCTATCGCCTTACGCGTGACACCGCGCCCGACGAGCTTACGCGCTGGGCGTTGATGGTACTTGCCGTGTGGGTCGCTCAGGCCATTATCCTCAACGTGATCGTCAAGCCGCTGTGGTCGCGCCCGCGCATGCGCGTGATCGAGGTCACGCCGGGGCTCAATTTTCAGCCGTGGTGGGTAATCGGCAATCCCGACAAGTGGACCTATATCGCCGCCGGCGTGATCAAGGACGGGTTCAAGTCGTTCGCAAGCGGGCACACCGCGCATGCGGCGATCGGCCTTATGCTCGCCGGGCTTCCCGCGGCAGCCTTTAAGGAAAAACCTTCGCGTCGCCGCGTGATCTTTTGGGCGGCGGCTGTGGTCGCGGCGCTCGTCGCCTTTGGCCGTATCGTGATCGGAGCTCACTTTTTGAGCGACGTGAGCTGCGGCTTTGCCCTGGTGTTGGCGCTTGAGTGCCTTGCCGCGCGCGTTGCCTATCCCAACGGCGTACAATAGCCCCGTTTGAATCATCGGGCCCGTGCCCGGCTAGAGAGGATTGCCATGCTCGCGTTTAACAACGACTATTCCCACGGTGCACATCCGGCAGTGCTGCAGGCGCTCGTCGACACCAACATGGAGCCGCAGCCCGGCTACGGTACCGATGCGCACACCGAGCGTGCCAAGCAGCTTATCCGCGAGGTCTGTCAGGCGCCCGACGCCGACGTGTTTTTTCTGGTGGGCGGCACGCAGACCAACGCGACGGTGATCGACATGCTGCTCGCGCCGTACGAGGGCGTCGTTGCTGCTGAGACTGGCCACGTCGCCTGCCATGAGGCGGGCGCTATCGAGTTTGGCGGCCACAAGGTGCTCACCATTCCCGGCTACGAGGGCAAGATGCACGCCGAGGACCTCGAGAACTATATCCAGGTGTTCTACGAAAACGAGAGCTACGAGCACACGGTGTTCCCGGGTGCCGTGTATGTGAGCCTATCGACCGAGTACGGCACGCTGTACTCCAAGGCCGAGCTCGCGGCGATTCACGCGGTGTGCCAGAAGCGCGAGATTCCGCTGTTTGTGGATGGCGCCCGCCTGGCCTATGCGCTGGCGGCCGATGAGTGCGACATTACCCTGCCCGAGCTGGCGCAGCTGTGTGACGTGTTCTACATCGGCGGCACCAAGTGCGGCGCGCTTTGCGGCGAGGCCGTGGTGTTTTGCGGCATGCGCGCTCCGGCGCATCCCATTCCGCGCATTAAGCAGCACGGTGCGTTGCTGGCCAAGGGTCGCCTGACGGGCGTGCAGTTTGAGGCGCTCTTTACCGATGGCCTGTATTTTGAGATTGGTCGCCAGGCGATTGAGACCGCTCAGGCGCTTCGTCGCGTGCTGCACGAGCGCGGCTACCAGTTCTTCTTGGAGACGCCGACCAACCAGCAGTTCGTGATTCTGCCCAACGAGGACATGGCCCGCATTCGCGAGCATGCCTCGATTGAGTACTGGGAAAAGTACGACGAGACCCACACGGTGGTGCGCTTTTGCACCAGCTGGGCCACGACGCAGAAGGACATCGACGCGCTGGCGGCTGTCCTGTAGGTTGATGTGATGACGAGGGGCCGCCTTGCGCTTGGATTTGGTGTGGGGCGGTCTTTGCTTTTTGAGGGGGAGGGGTTGTATGACCGAGATGTCCGAGCCGACGATCCGCCTGGCGACGCCCGAAGACGCACCGTCGTTGCTTGCCATCTATGAGCCGTATGTGCGCCAGACGGCGATTACCTGCGAATACGAGGTGCCGAGCGTTGAGGAGTTCGCCGGGCGCATCGAGCGTACGCTCAAGCGCTACCCGTATTTGGTGATGGAGTTGGACGGGCGTCCGGTGGGCTATGCCTATGTGAGTCCGCTCAACAGCCGCGAGGCATACGACTGGTCGGTCGAGACATCGATCTACCTGGCGCGCGACGTGCGCCACGGCGGGCTGGGCCGCAAGCTGCACGATGCGCTCAAGCAATGCCTGATCGCGATGGGCATCACCAACATGTGCGCGCTCATTGCCGTGCCGCACGACAAGGACGACGAGTATCTAACGCACAACAGTCAGGATTTCCATGCCCATATGGGATATCGCCTGGTGGGCGCCTTTGACCGCTGCGCCCAAAAGTTCGGCCGCTGGTACGACATGTGCTGGATGGAGCTGGTCCTTGCCGAGCGCACGCCCAACCAGCCTAAGCCAACCTGGTTTCCCGATCTCCTCGCCTAAAACCACCACGAAGGTACCTGTCCCCTTTGTGGTGGTTCGAAGGTGCCTGTCCCCTTTGTGGTGGTTTTGGCAGGTTAGCCGATGGGCTCGGTGTATTTGGCGCGGTCGGTGCGCTGGATGCGCTTGGAGACATGGAGCGGGCGGCCGTCGGTGTCGTAGACGTAGTCGGTGATCAGGATCAGCGCCTGCCCACGCTCAACGTTGAGCAAAAACGCCTCGTTTTGCGAGGCATAGCACACCTCAAAGGTCTTATGTCCCTGTGCCGGCGCGCGATGGAATTCCTGGCGCAGCGTGGCGTAGAGCGAACCGTTGATATCGCGGTCGATGAGTGCTTCAAAGCTCGGTGGTAGATAGGTGGTCTCCAGGCACAGTGGCGCATCGTCCAGATAACGCAGACGGACAAGTTTGACGAGCTTGCTGCCCACGGCGGCATCAAAGAACTTGGCTATGCTGCCGCCCGCCTTGGTAAAGCCCGAGTCCACCGTGCGCGTGGTGGGCTTCATGCCCTGACCCTGGACCTGCGCCGTATAGCTCGAAAACACCAGGTTGTTCTCGTGGAGCGCCGGCGTGTCGGCCACAAAGGCGCCGCGCCCGCGCTCGGTTCGAACCAGACCCTCATCAACGAGCACCTTAAGGGCATGGCGTACGGTGCTGCGCGACAGCCCCGATTCGTCCATGAGTTCCATCTCGGACGGCAGCTTGTCTCCGCGCGCGTAGGTGCCGGCGGCGATGCGGTCGCGCAGCATGCCCGCCAAGCGCTCGTATTGGGCCAGTCTCTTTTTAGACGAAGCGTTCATGCGATCAACCTGTATCTAACCTGTATGCGAATCTAATCAAACATGTATTTAATACAACAACAAAACCGCTGGTAGCCAATTATCAAAAATCGCATCAGCAAAATTTCTAAGACAAATATAGCATACAACTAGTCGACATAACCAAAACATGTATGTAACTTGTATGCCATCGAGAGCATCAAACGAGAAGAAAGGCTGATGCACGATGACTACTCAGGAACAGGTTAAGGACGTCGTCTCCCAGGTTTTGGCTGACAAGGCTGACAAGGGCGGCATCAAGCGCGTCGTGTGGATTGGCGCCGGCGGGTCCAACGGCGGCAACTATCCTGCCCAGTACTTTATGGAGCACGAGGCCACGCAGGTCGTGAGCTCCAGCTACACCAGCAACGAGTTCGTGCACGCCACACCGGCCTACGTCAACGAGAACACCCTGGCCGTCGTCGTGTCCATGCGCGGCACCAAGGAGACCATCGTTGCCGCCCAGGTCGCCAAGGACCACGGCGCCAGCACCATCGCCATCTATGTTGACGAGTCCGGCCTCACCGAG
>DBFBFY010000194.1:0-10445 GCA_048201615.1 Collinsella sp. | reverse complement strand
CCGGCGGGGGTGAGGGTGGATCCGCGGGCGCCGTCGCGCTCGATGAGCTTGCAGCCCAGCTGTCCTTCGGCCTCGTTCACAATGCGCCAGGCCTTGGAGTACGCCATGCCCATGCTCTTGGCGGCGCGGTTGAGCGAGTGCTCGCGGGCGATGCCCTGCAGCAGTAAGACGCAGCCGTGGCCGAACACGCCCGGCAGATCTTTGTCGCACGCTTGAATGACCAACTTTGCCGTCGTCTTGTACTCCATGTGCTCCACGTCTTCCCGCTAAAGTGTTTGCTGGGCAAACGCAAAGCCTGCGTCAAACCCTCGTGTGCTCTTCTTAAATCATGCATTGTAGCAGTCAAAGTGCGTTAAGATACTTCCACAGTATTGGGCGCCCAAGGTTGGGCTGGGTCCTACGAGGCCTGCAGCCGACCGGTCGCATGGAAAAAGGAGAAACATGGCTACGTTCTTTCCCGGTGAGTCCCACACGTTTTCGGAGTATCTGCTGGTCCCTGGTTACTCGTCCTCGCAGTGCATCCCCAACAACGTCTCTCTTAAGACGCCGCTAACCCGCTTTAAGCGCGGTGAGAAGCCGGCAATCACCCTGAACATCCCCATGGTTTCCGCCATCATGCAGTCCGTCTCGGGCGTCGATATGGGTGTCGCGCTCGCTACCGAGGGTGGCCTGTCCTTCATTTACGGTTCTCAGAGTGCCGAGTCCGAGGCCGCTATGGTCAAGGCCGTCAAGGATCACAAGGCCGGCTTCGTTCAGTCCGATTCCACGCTGACCCCCGACATGACCATGGAGCAGGTCATCGAGCTCAAGGAGAAGACCGGTCACTCCACCATGCCGGTCACCGACGACGGCACTCCCAAGGGTAAGCTCCTGGGCATCGTCACCAGCCGTGACTATCGCCCCAGTCGCGATGACCACCAGACGAAGGTCTCCGAGTTCATGACCCCGCGTGAGCAGCTCATCGTGGGTGACAAGAACATCAGCCTCAAGGTTGCCAACGACGTCATCTGGGACAACAAGCTCAACGCCCTGCCCATCGTTGACGACAACGATCACCTCATGGGCATTGTCTTCCGCAAGGACTACGACAGCCACAAGACCAACCCCAACGAGCTGCTCGATAACGACAAGCGCTACATGGTTGGTGCCGGTATCAACACCCGCGACTATGCCGAGCGCGTGCCGCTGCTCATCGAGGCCGGTGCCGATGTCCTGTGCATCGACTCTTCCGAGGGCTTCAGCGAGTGGCAGAAGCGCACCATCGAGTGGATCCGTGCCAACTACGGCGAGGACGTCAAGGTCGGTGCCGGCAACGTCGTCGACGCCGAGGGCTTCCGCTTCCTTGCCGACTGCGGTGCCGACTTCATCAAGGTCGGTATCGGCGGCGGCTCCATCTGCATCACCCGTGAGACCAAGGGCATCGGCCGTGGCCAGGCTACCGCGCTGATCGACGTCTGCCGCGCTCGCGACGAGTACTACGAGGAGACCGGTGTCTACGTGCCCGTGTGCTCCGACGGCGGTATCGTCTACGACTACCACATGACGCTCGCCCTGGCCATGGGTGCCGACTTTATGATGCTGGGCCGCTACTTCGCTCGCTTTGACGAGAGCCCGACCGAGCGCGTCAACGTCAACGGCCAGTACATGAAGGAGTACTGGGGCGAGGGTTCTGCGCGTGCCCGCAACTGGCAGCGCTACGACCTGGGCGGCGCTGCGAAGCTCAGCTTCGTCGAGGGCGTCGACTCCTACGTTCCCTACGCCGGCTCCCTCAAGGACGGCGTGGGCGGCACGCTCTACAAGGTCAAGTCCACGATGTGCAACTGCGGCGCTCTCTCGATCCCCGAGCTCCAGGA
This sequence comes from Collinsella sp., assembly GCA_048201615.1. Taxonomy (GTDB): domain Bacteria; phylum Actinomycetota; class Coriobacteriia; order Coriobacteriales; family Coriobacteriaceae; genus Collinsella. Next base: position 8,592 of record DBFBFY010000194.1, on the reverse strand, counting down.
AAAGGCACGCCTGACCCTGGTCAGCTCCACCTCCATCGTCGAAGGCGGCGCTCACGACGTAGTCGTGAAGGACTCCCAGCAAAGCGTCAGCTACCGCTAAGCGGCTTTCCCAAGCACCGCACCTTGCCGTTCAAACCATCGCTCGCGTACCAAAGTACGCGGCGCTCCTCTTTCACGGCAATCTGCGGCACCTGGTAAACCCGATCATGCTTGGGCGGGTAACAATTAGCGGTTGATTCACAACCACGTTATTTAGATAAAGCGAGATGCCTGCAAGTCGCAGGCATCTCGCTTGTCGTATTTGCTATCATCAGTCAAGTTAACCTTAGGGTCGGTCGGCTTAGCTTTGTTTGCTATAAGTTCCGCACGCAAAGAAGAGCACTTAATGTGCTCTTCGTCTTGCGCAGGACTGTCCGCAGTAGCGAATAAAGCTAAGCCGACCGACCCCAGCTAAGATTAAAGGAGCTGATATGTGCGATTGCACAGATCATAAGGACGAGATTCCTGTCTACGACGCGCAGGCCATTGAGTCCCGGTGGATGAAGGCCTGGGAGGACTCCAACCTCTTTGCCGTCGACACCGACGACAGCAAGCCCAAGAAGTACGTGCTCGAGATGTTCCCGTATCCGTCGGGCGACCTGCACATGGGCCACGCGCGCAACTATACCATCGGCGATGCCATGGCCCGTCAGGCCCGCATGCGCGGCTATGACGTGCTGCACCCCATCGGCTTTGATGCCTTTGGCCTGCCCGCCGAGAACGCCGCTATTAAGCACAACACGCAGGCTGCCGCCTGGACGTATAAGAACATGGACCAGGCGCTCGCCACGATGAAGCGCATGGGTTTCTCCTATGATCTGGATCGCATGGTCAAGACCTGCAGCCCCGACTACTACCGCTGGGGCCAGTGGATCTTTGAGAAGATGTGGGAAAAGGGCCTGGTCTATCGCAAGAAGAACCCGGTCAACTGGTGCCCCACCTGCAAGACCGTTCTGGCCAACGAGCAGGTCACCGAGGGCAAGTGCTGGCGCTGCGGCACCGAGCCCGAGAAGCGCGACCTTGAGCAGTGGTACTACAAGATCACCGAGTACTCTCAGGAGCTGCTCGACGATCTGGAGAAGCTCCCCGGCTGGCCCGAGCGCGTCAAGCAGATGCAGGCTAACTGGATCGGTCGCTCCGAGGGCGCCGAGGTCGACTTTACCCTGTGCGACCAGGATGGCGAGCCCATCGAGGGCGATGAGGGCAAGATCACCGTCTTCACCACGCGTGCCGATACCCTTTTTGGCGTCTCCTTCTTTGTCCTGGCTCCCGAGTACGCCGGCCTGCACGAGCTCGTCGAGGGTACGGAGTACGAGGAGGCCGTCACCAAGATCGTCGAGGACTCCAAGCATATCTCTGCCGTCGAGCGTGCCCAAGGCACCCTCGAGAAGCACGGTGCCTTCACGGGCCGCTATGTGGTAAACCCCGTCAACGGCGAGAAGGTCCCCGTGTGGGTTGCCGATTATGTCGTTGCCGACTACGGTACCGGTGCCGTCATGGCCGTTCCCTGTGGCGACCAGCGCGACTTTGAGTTTGCCCGTAAGTACGACCTGCCGATCGTGCCGATCATCCTGGACGATGAGGATCGCGCTGCCGTCGAGGCCAGCGGCGAGACCATCGATACCTTCCATGCCGAGACCGTCGACTGGGATTGCGCCCACGCTGCCGAGGGCACGCTCGTCCAGTCCGGCAAGTACACCGGAATGCGCGGCGGCAAGCACTCCGAGGGCGAGGCTGCGATCGTGGCCGACCTCGAGGCCATGGGCTGTGGTCGTCGCAAGGTCGAGTTCCGTCTGCGCGACTGGCTCATTTCCCGTCAGCGCTATTGGGGCAACCCCATCCCGGCCATCCACTGCGAGCACTGCGGCATCGTGCCCGTGCCCGAGGATCAGCTGCCGGTGACGCTGCCCGAGAACCTGGACCTGGGCGCTGGCGAAACCCTTGCCGAGTGCAAGGAGTTCTACGAGACCACCTGCCCGGTCTGCGGCCGCCCGGCCAAGCGCGAGACCGATACCATGGACACCTTTACCTGCTCCAGCTGGTATTACCTGCGCTATACCGATCCGCACAACACTGAGCTGCCCTTCTCCCGTGAGGCTGCCGACCGTTGGATGCCCGTCGATAACTACATCGGCGGCATCGAGCACGCTATTTTGCACCTGCTCTACAGCCGCTTCTTTACCAAGGCACTGCGCGACCTGGGCCTGCTGAGCGTGGACGAGCCCTTCACCAACCTGCTGTGCCAGGGCATGGTCAAGGACGAGAACGGCGACACCATGTCCAAGTCCAAGGGCAACGTCGTGCCCCCGAGCTCGGTCATCGAGCCTTACGGTGCCGACACCATGCGTCTGGCGATCCTGTTTATCGCCCCGCCCGAGAAGGACTTCGACTGGGATCCCAAGGCCGTCGAGGGCGCTAACCGCTTTATCAAGCGCGCCTGGCGTATCGTTTGGCAGCTCGTCCAGTCCGGCGATGCCAACGTGGCCTTCGACAAGTCCGCGCTCGATGAGGTTGCGATGAAGCTCTATCGCGAGCGTCACCGCACCATCGCCAAGTGCACCGAGGACTTCGATCGCGGCCAGTTCAACACCGCCATCTCGGCCGTCATGGAGCTCGTCAACGCGGCGAGCGCCTACCTCAACGCCACCGAGGGTACCGCCCGCGACAAGGCGCTGTGCTACGGCGTGGCCAAGGACATCGTGAGCGTCCTTGCCCCCATCTGCCCGTTCTGGGCCGACGAGCTGTGGCACGAGGCGCTCGGCTGCGAGGGCAACGCCTATACCGCTGCCTGGCCCGAGTTCGACCTGGCCGAGTCCGTTGAGGACACGGTGCAGATCGTGGTCCAGGTGCTCGGCAAGGTCCGCGGCCGCGTCGACGTTGCCCGCGATGCCTCCAATGAGGATATGCAGGCTGCCGCCGAGGCCGCTGTCGCTAAGTGGACCGAGGGCAAGACTGTCGTCAAGGCCATCTGCGTGCCCGGCAAGCTGGTCAACCTGGTGGTCAAGTAAGCGCTGCGCGCATAGCTGACATGCAACAAACGAGGGGCGATCCGGTTGGGTCGTCCCTCGTTTTGCATGTATCTGCCTAGTTGCCTTCGGCCAATTGTCCTATTCTTGTGGAGAAGCTGTGCGCACGCTGACCTGCAGATTCGTACTGTGCTTGCACGTTTCCGCAGCTATTGGTATAGTTTGCTTGCAAATGAAGTTGTAATTGAAAGAAGTGGGGTTTCGGCCCCGCTTCTTTTTTGTATGGATGGAGGTGCCGCAATGGTCAAGACCAAGACCGAGCAGGCGATCATCGACGCGCTCGAGGCCGTCGCTCCCCAGCACGATATCGACATCGTCGACGTCGAGCTCGTGGGTGCCACCAAGGCCCCCTGCGTGCGCGTGCGTATCGAGGGTGCCGAGGGTCAGAGCCTGTCGCTCAACGACGTCACGGCCAACACCAAGTGGGTCGGCGATGTGATTGAGGAGCTCGACCCCATCTCTTCGAGCTATACGCTCGAGGTGTCGAGCCCGGGTATGGCGCGCCCGCTGCGCCGCCCGAGTGACTTTGCCCGCTTTGTGGGCGAGAACTGCGAGCTCACCTCCACCGCCACCGAGGGCCGTCGCAAGTACGCCGGCAAGATTGCCGCCGCCACCGAGGCCGACGTGACCCTCGAGCTCGAGGACGGCGAGTCCGTTACCCTCGATTTCTCTGATGTTAAAAAGTGCAAATTGAAGCCCACCTACGACTTCAAGCCCGCGAAGGAAGGAAAGTAAGATGGCAGCATCCGACATGATGTCCGCCCTGATGGAGCTTTGCCAGGAGAAGCACATCGACCAGCTCTACCTGATCGACCGCCTGGAGCAGTCGCTCGCCAAGAGCTATGCCGAGATTCTGCATCTTGAGTGGGGCGCCAAGGTGACCATCGACCGCACCACCGGCAAGATCTACGTCTACCGCCTTGAGCCGATCGACGATTCCATGGACGAGGAGGGCAACTTCACCGAGTTCGAGGAGATCGACGTCACTCCCAAGAACACGAGCCGCATCGCTGCCCAGCACGCCAAGGCCGAGATTAACGCCATTGTGCGTAACTCCGCCCGCGAGCAGATCTACGAGGAGTTCTCCGGCCGCATCGGTGACCTCATCAGCGGTACCGTGCTGCAGTCCACGCCCGACTTCACGATCGTCAAGATCCGCGAGGGCGTCGAGGCCGAGCTTCCGCACTTCGACCAGCGTCGTTACGAGAACGAGCGCAACGAGCGTCCGATGGGCGAGCGCTACCTGCACAACCAGCACATCAAGGCCGTGATCATCGACGTTCGCGACCCCAACTCCAACCTGCAGCCGGTTCGCGGCGAGCACAGCCGTCCGCCGATTGTCATCTCCCGTACCCACCCCGAGCTCATGCGTCGTCTGTTTGAGCAGGAGGTGCCCGAGATCTATGAGGGCACCGTCCAGATCAAGTCGATCGCCCGCGAGCCCGGCCAGCGCTCCAAGGTCGCCGTCCACTCGCTTGACGATCGTCTGGATCCCGTGGGCGCCTGCGTCGGCCCCAAGGGCAGCCGTGTTCGCGCTGTCGTGGGCGAGCTCCGTGGCGAGCGCGTCGACGTCATCCTGTGGGATGCCGATCCTGCCGTCTATGTCGCCAACGCCCTGTCGCCCGCTAAGGTCACCCGCGTCCTCATCGACGAGGAGAAGGCCTACGCCGGCGTCATCGTGCCCGACGACCAGCTGTCCCTCGCCATCGGCAAGGAGGGCCAGAACGCCCGCCTCGCCGCGCGCCTTACCGGCTGGCACATCGACATCAAGTCCGAGACGCTTGCCGCCGACATCCTCAAGAACGTTCCCGTTCACGAGGAGCCCGCCGCCGACCTGATCGGTGACGAGGAGGACGAGGACGTCCGCCGCTGCGAGTACGTGTCCGAGGACGGCATCCAGTGCCGCAACCAGGCTCGTCCCGGCTCCCGTTTCTGCGGTGTCCACGACACCGACGCCTTCGATGATGCGGAGGACCTGATCTAGCGCGCGGTTGCGCCGGGCGGGTCCCGGCGCGTCTCCCACGCTCGTTCAGTCTCTAGGCACCCAAGGTGCCAGAAAGGGTAGGTGAAGTCATATGGCAAAAGTCCGTGTGTCCACCCTGGCCAAAGAGTTCGGCATGACCTCTAAGGAACTGATGGGTCATCTCGCCGATATGAAGATTCCCGCTAAGTCCGCTTCCTCCACCTTGGAGGACGCCTATGTCGCCATGGTCCGCAAGCAGCTCGCCTCGGTGATCGAGGCCCGCGCCCAGGAAGTCGAGGCCGCCAAGCAGGCCGAGGAGCAGGCAGCTGCCGCCGAGGAGGCCGCTCGCGCCGCCGAGGCCGAGCGCGAGCGCATCGCCGCCGAGAAGGCCCGCGAGGAGGAGCGTCGCCAGTTTGCCGCAGCCCAGGCTGCCGAGGAGGCCGCCCGCGCCGAGGCCGAGGCTAAGAAGAAGGCCGAGCAGGAGCGTCTTGCCCGCGAGAAGGAGGAGGCTGCCCGCGAGGCCCAGCGCCGCGCCGTTCCCGCTTCCGACTCCGGTTCGCGCTTCCGTTCGCTGCTCGACCAGATCGCCGCACAGGAGACCGTGCTCAAGGAGAAGAAGGACGCCGAGGACAAGGCCAAGGCCGAGCGCGCCGCAGAGCGCGGTAACCGTCGTGGCGGCAATAACGACCGCCGCGGTGGCCGTCGTAACGATCGCAACGCTTCCGACAACAACTCCGAGCGCAATGCCTCCGAGAGCCGTCCGCACAGCCATCGCACCAACGCCAGCAACAACGTCGCTGCCGGCATGGACTTCCCCAACCCCGATAAGCAGGGCAAGGGCAAGAAGCGCAAGGGCGGTCACAACAACGAAGAGGACCACTACAGCCGCATGGCTCGCGAGGCCGAGGAGTACAGCCGCGAGAAGGTGCTCGAGGAGGCTCGTGCTGCCGTCGAGGAGGCCTCTCGCGAGTCCACCGGTCGCCGCAAGAAGCGCAAGGAGAAGCGCGAACGCGAGGCTGCCAAGGCTCAGGAGGAGCGCAAGATAGAGGAGGCGCTGGCCCAGGGCGTGAACCCCGAGGACCTCGACGCCATCAAGGTCTCCCAGGGCGTTACCGTCCAGGAGCTTGCCGAGGCGCTTGACGTTCCGGCCAACGACATCATCAAGCGCCTGTTCCTGCTGGGTACGCCGCTCACCATGACGCAGTCCATGTCCGACGACCTCGTCGAGCTCGTCGCCGACGACCTGGGCCGTCAGATTAAGATCATCACCCCCGAGGAGGAGAACACCTTCTCGTTCTACGACGATCCCGCCGACCTTAAGCCGCGCGCCCCGGTCGTCACCGTCATGGGCCACGTCGACCACGGTAAGACGTCGCTGCTCGACGCCATCCGTCATACCGGCGTTGCTGCCGGCGAGGCGGGCGGCATTACGCAGGCCATCGGCGCTTCGCAGGTCATGATCAACGACCGCAAGATCACCTTTATCGATACCCCGGGTCACGCCACCTTTACGGCTATGCGTGCCCGTGGTGCTAAGGTGACCGACATCGTCATTCTGATCGTGGCCGCCGACGACGGCGTCATGCCCCAGACGGTCGAGTCGATCAACCATGCCAAGGCCGCCGGCGTTCCCATCGTCGTCGCCGTCAACAAGATCGATAAGCCGGGCGCCAACCCCGACCGCGTGCGCCAGGAGCTCACCGAGTACGGCGTCATCCCCGAGGAGTGGGGCGGACAGAACATGTTCGTCAACATCTCGGCCAAGCAGAAGATCGGTATCGACGACCTTCTGGAGACCGTGCTGCTTCAGGCCGACGTTCTCGAGCTCAAGGCTAACCCGGACACCTTTGCCTCCGGCAACGTCCTCGAGGCCAAGCTCGACAAGGGCCGCGGCTCGGTCGCTACCGTGCTCGTGACCCGCGGTACCCTGCACGTGGGCGATACGCTGGTCGCCGGCCTTACCTACGGCCGCGTCCGCGCCATGCTCGACCCCAAGGGTCGCGCCGTCACCGAGGCCGGTCCCTCCGACGCCGTCGAGATTTTGGGCCTGCAGTCCGTGCCCAACGCCGGCGACGAGTTCCGCGTGTTTGAGGACGAGCGCGAGGCTCGCGCCCTTGCCGACGAGCGTTCGCTCAAGGCCCGTATCGAGGAGCAGAGCCGCGTCAAGCACGTCACGCTCGAGAACCTCTTCGAGACCATCGCCGACGCCGAGGTCAAGGAGCTCAACCTGATCATCAAGGCCGACGTCCAGGGTTCCATCGAGGCCCTTCAGGACTCGCTCGACAAGATGGATCAGTCCGAGGTTCGCATCAACACGATTCACTCCGCCGTTGGCGCCATCAACGAGACCGACGTGGTCCTGGCCGACGCCTCCAACGCCATCATCATCGGCTTTGGCGTCCGTCCCGACGGTAAGGCCCGCTCCGCCGCCGAGCGCGAGGGCGTCGAGATCCGTTGCTACGACGTCATCTACAAGTGCCTCGAGGAGCTCGACGCCGCCCGTATCGGCATGCTCAAGCCCACCGAGGTCGAGGTCGCCACGGGTACCGCGACCGTCCTTGACACCTTCAAGGTGCCCAAAGTCGGTATCGCCGCCGGTGTCCGCGTCGAGGAGGGCGAGATCGCCGCGACCGATTCCGTGCGCCTGGTGCGCGACGGCATCGTGGTCTTCAACGGCAAGATCGCCTCGATGCGCCACTACAAGGATGAGGCCAAGAGCCTTAAGAGCGGTTCCGAGGGCGGCATTGGCCTGGAGAACTTCCAGGACATCAAGCCCGGCGATCAGATCGAGGGTTACCGCATCGACCAGGTTGCCCGTACCGAGTAGGGGGTAGCGCTATGAAGCAAACGCAGGCAACCCGCCGACTGGGCGAGCAGCTTCGCGAGAAGCTCGGTTATATCCTGCTCTTTGAGGTTTCCGATCCGCGCCTCGACCTGGTCACCCTGACTGCGGTCGAGGTCGCGGTGGACCGTTCGTTCGCGCGCGTGTACGTGTCGTGCGATGCGAGCCGCTACGACGAGGTCATGGAGGCGCTCGCCAGCGCCAAGGGCCGCATTCGCAGCCTGCTGGCCCGCTCGCTCGATTGGCGTGTCACGCCCGAGCTCGATTTTCGCATCGATCGCTCGGCCGATGAGGCCGAGCGCATCACGCGTGCGCTGGAAAACGTTCCGGCCACGCTGGCGATCGAAAAGGACGAGGACGGCTACCCCATAGCGGATGCCGCCCAGGAGGCAGCTTTAGATGACTAATTCCGCTGATCTCGCCGCTGGCGAGTCTGCAGATATTACGCGACGCATCCTCGAGCTCATCGAGGGTGCGTCCTCCATTGCGATTTCGGGACATACGTCTCCCGATGGTGACGCCCTGGGCTCCGTGCTGGGCCTTGGCTTATCGCTTATGAAGTTTTTCCCCAACAAGGACATTGCGCTGCTGCTGGCAGACGATGACCCGGTGCCGCGCATCTACCGCTTTATGGAGGGCGCCGATCGCTTGGTGCCCGCATCTGCGTACACCGGCAATCCGGACCTGTTTATCTCGGTGGATGTGCCGGTCGTCGAGCGCCT
>DBFBFY010000193.1:0-20385 GCA_048201615.1 Collinsella sp. | reverse complement strand
GACGCTGCGCGGGCCGCATTTGGACAATCTGACGTTCAACTTCAAGGGCGCGACCAGAAGGTCAGCGCCCTTTCGTTTCACGTCACCTTGTCTCAAATGCGGCCCGCTCGCTGTCCGTCCTCTACCTGCGGCGCCGCCTTGCTCCGGATGCGGTATGCTCAACCTGCGGCGCCTTAGAGGTAGTCATTGGGGACGTTCTTAAATGACTAGGTTGGGCACATTGCTTTGAGATGTTATTTAATCGGCTTTGATGGCCATTAAGCCGGCTACCTGCTCAAAGAAATTAGCGGCATTCATCTGCTATCGAAAATAATGCTCAAAAAATCGTCCGAGAAGTCGCGGGGCGATTTTTGATGCGTCGCGCGTCAAGTGATTTGGCAAGTTCTTGGTTAGATATTGGTCAGTTTTGGGGCAACCTTGCCAAAAGCTTGACGGATGCAGATTTAGACGTCGACGAATGAACACTTCGATTGCGATTCAAGCAAAATTCTGGGCTGATTCTCGATAATCGCTTCCAATCGTCCCTTGCCGCGTGCCGCCCTCGCGTACAATCTGCTCCGACATTCGCGCGCCGTCCGGCGCTTAAGAGGGGAGGGCCCCATGGCAAACGAGATTTGGACCATCAAGCGTTGTCTCGAGTGGACCAAGGAGTACCTGGCCGAGCGCGGCGAGGAGCACCCCCGTCTTTCTGCCGAGTGGCTGCTCTGCGCTGCCACGGGTTTGGCACGCATCGACTTATATATGCGCATGGACGAGACGCTTAACGCGGCTCAGCTCGAGACCATGCACGCGGCCGTTGTTCGTCGCGCTAAAGGTGAACCGCTGCAGTACATCACCGGCAGCACGCAGTTTCGCATGATCGACGTCACGTGCGCCCCCGGCGTGCTCATTCCGCGTCCCGAGACCGAGATGCTCGTCGAGGAAGTCCTCAATTATCTGGATGCCGAGGTGCTGAGCCCCGAGGCTGCTGCCCGTCAGCGTGTTGAGCTGCCTTGGAACGATGAGGTCGAGGAGGCACGCAAGGCTGAGGCCGCGCTGGCAGACGAACGCGCGACCGCCGAGCGCCGTGCCGCCAACCTGACGGCCGCCGATGAGGCTGCGCTGGGTAGCGACGTGCTCGGCAGCCGTGCCTATGCCGAGGAGCTGGCCGACCGCGAGGCCGAGGAAGCCGCCGCGCAGGCGGCAGAAGCCGAAGCGGCAGAAGCAGAGGCCATGGAAACCCCCGAGCCCGAGCTCGACGAATACGGCATCGCCATTGAGGACAACGACCAACAGGCGACTCCCGCGCAAGATGCCGCCGAGGCCAACGTATCTGCCCCAGCCGAGCCCCGCACTGCCCGCGTTCTCGAGGTCGGCTGCGGCACGGGCTGCATTTCGCTCTCCCTTGCCTGGGAGCGCCGCGGGCACGTTACCTGCACTGCTACCGATATCGAGCCGCGCGCCATCGACCTTGCTACCAAAAACCGCGATGCGCTTGGCCTCACGTCCGACGAGGTCGCCTTCAGCCTCACAAACCTGGTGAGCTCCATTCCCCGCGAAGAGTGGGGCACCTTTGACGTACTCGTCTCCAACCCGCCCTACATCCCCACCGATGTCATGCGCTCGCTGCCGCATGAGGTCAAGGACTTTGAGCCCGATCTGGCGCTCGAGGGCGGTGCCGACGGTCTCGATATCTTCCGGCGCCTGCTCAACGCGGCGCCCTACATGCTGCGTGCCGGCGGCCTGTTTGCCTGCGAGCTCTACGAGGGCGCGCTCGACGCCGCGGCCGAGCTCTGTCGTCAAGCAGGCCTTTCGGACGTGCGTATCGTCCACGACCTCACCGATCGCCCCCGCATCGTCCGAGCCATCGTCACCGAGCCCAAACAGCGTATTTAAGCTGAACAAATAGACATTTGCGCAAGTTTGTCCTTGCAATATACCGTAAAACTTCTACTATAGAAGGAGAAAGGTATGTCAAATCAGCTGCATCGGTACCGTATCGTGCTTGATTACATTGAACCTTGGCTTGATGAGCAGGATGAAGCTACGCTGAAGCAGATTTATGCAGACCTTTTGGTGCTCGAGAAGGAAGGTCCCAGCCTTGGTCGTCCGCTGGTTGACCGCGTAAAGGGCTCGAAGCTTCATCATTTAAAGGAGCTGAGAGTGACGTCGTGTGGTGGGCAGGTGATTCGCATCCTCTTCGCCTTTGACCCCAAGCGCCGGGCGGTATTGCTATTGGCGGGTGATAAGTCGCGAGCGGGATCGTCAAGGGCAAAATGGAACGGTTGGTATGCGATCAACATTCCAAGGGCCGAGCAAATATACCGTCGCCACGTAAGGAGGCTCGATCGAGATGGAACTGCATGAGTATATGGAATCTCGCGGGATAACACGCGACTCCATTACCGCCGAGCAGGAGAGGACTCGCGATCGTATCGAAGCCTATAAGCTTGCTCAGATTCGCAGGTTAAAAGATCTAACACAGGCGTCGGTCGCCCAGTCGATGGGCGTTTCTCAAAAACGTGTATCCGAGCTCGAGCGTGGGGAGTTGGGTTCGATGAGGCTCGACACGCTGAGCAGGTACGCAGAGAGCCTCGGCGGAAAACTGGTTGCAAGCATCGAGTTTCCCGATCGTACCGTTACGCTTGCGCGCTAAAAATCTTCAATTAACCCCCTCACTTTCACCGACTACTAGAGCCGCTCACCAAACCAACATGCGCTCTGGGCAAATAGGTTGAACGTTTCGTGCGAGAATGCCCCACAGTAAACAAACTTGCACCAGAGCGTAAGGGGCTGGCATACACATGCAGACGGTCTATCGGGTATACGAGGGAACGCGCGAGCCGCATCGGCTTGCCGTCGAGCGCACGGCCGAGGTGCTCGGCCGCGGCGGCCTGGCTTTGATCCCGACCGAGACCGTCTACGGTGTCGCCGTGGCAGTCAACGCCTTCTCGGACGCCGTGCCCCAAGATACAAGCGAATTCCCATCGTGGCCGCGCGATCCGCAGGCTGCCGTCAATGGCGCCGCAGTTCCTGCGCTCGGCACCGGCTATCGCCGTATCTTCACTCTCAAGCAACGTGAGCTCACGCAAACCGTCGCTTGGCTGGTCGATGGCGTCGAAGCACTCGACCGCTATGGCGTGGATATCCCGGAAGATGCCCGCGTACTCGCGCGACGATGCTGGCCGGGAGCCCTGACTATCGTGGTCAAGGCAGCCCCCTGCGTGCCGACCTTTATGCGCGCTGCCGACGACACCGTGGCCCTGCGCGCTTCGGCCTCTCCCGTGGTCCAAGCGCTCATCCGCGCCTGCGGCAGTCCCCTTGCCTGCACGAGCGCCAACACGCACGGCGCGCCCTCGCCGGCAAGCTTTGCCGCCGTCGAGGGTCGCATCCTGGAGGGAGTCGATGTTGCCGTCGACGCCGGTGAGACCCCGTGTCGCGACGCCTCGACCATCGTGTCGTTCCAGCACGGCGGGCTCCAGATCCTGCGCCAAGGCGCACTTCCCGCATCAGAGATCGAGCGGGTCCTGTCCGACCCGATGCAATAGAAAGGTGTAAGCGATGTCGTTGAATCTGGGCAGCCTGGGCATGGAAGATGCCTCGTTTAACTTTGGCGGTTCCTACATCATGGCGCTCGACTGCGGCACTACCTCGGTACTCGCGGCCATTGTCGACGAATACGGCTGCATCGTTGCCCAGGCGCGTCGTAGCGTCAAAACCAGCTTCCCGCGCCCCGGCTGGGTGGAGCAGGATCCCACGGAGGTGCTTGCCAGCCAGATCGGCGTGATGATGGAGGTTCAGTTTAAGAGCGGCATCCATTCCGATCGCATCGCCGCCATCGGCATCTCCAACCAGCGCGAGACCACGGTGGTCTGGGACCGCGTGAGCGGCCAGCCCATCTATAACGCCATCGTATGGCAGTGCCGTCGTACCGCGCCGGCGATCGACGCGTTGGTTGAACAGGGTTGCGAGGAGCTGGTGCGCTCCCGCACGGGACTCACACTCGATCCGTATTTTTCGGCTTCCAAGGTGCAGTGGATCCTCGACAACGTTGACGGTGCGCGTGAGAGCGCGGTGGCGGGCGACCTCATGTTCGGCACCATCGACACCTGGCTCATCTACAACCTCACCGGCGGTCAGGTCTTTGCCACCGACTACACCAATGCCAGCCGCACCGCGCTCTTTAATATCCATACGCTCGATTGGGACGACGATCTGCTGGCGCTCTTTGACGTTCCACGTTCCATGATGCCCGAGGTTCGTTGGAGCTCGGGCGACTACGGCCGCGTCGCGAGCGACATCATGACCAACATGCCACCCATCATGGGCGTGGCGGGCGACCAGCAGGCGTCGCTGTTCGGCCACTGCTGCTTCCATCCCGGCCAGACCAAAAACACCTATGGCACGGGTTGCTTTATGCTCATGAACACCGGCGACGAGATCGTCGAATCCAAGAACGGTCTGGTCTCCACGATCGGTATCGCCGCGGACGGCAAGATCAGCTATGCGCTCGAGGGCTCTATCTTTGCCGCCGGCTCAACCATGAATTGGCTGCGCAACAACATGGGCATCATCTCGAGCGTGAGCGAGTCCGCGCAACTCGCCACTTCGATCAGCGACAACGAGGGCTGCTACTTCGTCCCCGCCTTCGCAGGCCTGGGCGCTCCCTGGTGGGACCCGCATGCTCGCGGTATCGTGTGCGGCCTGACCGGCGCCTCGAGTCGCGCGACCATTGTGCGTGCGGCCTGCGAGTCCATGGCCTACCAGAGTTATGACGTGCTACGCGCCATGGAACAGGACGTGGGACTTTCGATTGAGCGCCTGTCCGTCGATGGCGGTGCCTCGCGCAACGAGTTCATCATGCAATTTCAGGCCGATCTGCTGGATATCCCCGTGCTGCAGTGCGAGACGGTGGAGACCACGGCGATTGGCGCCGCGTACTTGGCGGGCCTTGCCGTCGGCTATTGGGAGGACCTGGAGGAGCTGGAGCAAAACGCTCAGATCGTTAAGACCTTCCTTCCCCATATGTCCGCCGAGCGCCGCGAGCAAAACCTGGCGGGCTGGCATGATGCCGTCAAACGCTCGCTCGGCTCCGTACAGTAGGGCTGCGACGAGCTGCTCGATACAACAAACCGTTAAACTTATGCACGGCGCGCGGCAACAACATCGCCATGCGCCTTGTCAGCAAGGCCATCTTCCGGCCGCAACGAAAGGGGCAATCAACCCATGACCGTCACCTACGATACGTCCCGTGTGACCCTTGTCGATCACCCGCTCGTCCAGCACAAGCTGTCGATCCTGCGCGACAAGAGCACCGGCACCAACCAGTTCCGCCAGCTCGTGCGCGAGCTCGCACTTTTTGACGGCTACGAGGCCATGCGCGACCTGCCCATGGAAGACGTCGAGGTCGAGACCCCCATCACCACCGCAACGTTTAAGCAGCTCGCCGGCAAAAAGCTCGCCATCGTTCCCATCCTGCGTGCAGGCCTTGGCATGGTCGATGGCATCCTCGACTTGGTACCCTCCGCTCGCGTGGGCCACATCGGTATGGAGCGCGACGAGGTTACCCACGAGCCGCATGAGTATTACTGCAAGATGCCCAAGGATATCGATCAGCGCATCTGCCTGGTTGTCGACCCCATGCTCGCCACGGGCGGTTCGGCCGAGATGGCCATCAGCTACCTGCGCGAGCGCGGTGTCAAGGATATCCGCATGCTGTGTATCGTCGCCGCGCCCGAGGGCCTCAAGTCACTGACCGAAAAGGACCCCGACGTACATATTTATACGTGCGCCATCGACGACCATCTCAACGAGGCCGCCTACATCGTTCCCGGCCTGGGCGACGCCGGAGACCGCATCTACGGCACGCTCTAGTCGTTGGGCCTTGTCGGCTACGGTCACAAATACGAAGAAATGGTGCGCGCGGGCGAGCAAAAGTCGTCCACGCGCACTTCTGTTAACGGACGTTTTGCCCTGAGGGGTTCGAAAAAACGTATTACCGTACCTGCGGCATAAAGAAGGCCTTAAGAAAACGTACAGGTGCGTATTAACCGTTTGTTTTACGGTTGTACTTTAGCGATTGGCTCGTACAATAGTCACCAATGTTTGGCTGGGACTGTGCCGTGAGGCGTAAAAAGGAAAGCGAGGAAGCCAGTGTTTCAGATAGCCGATCTGCTCGCTATCGTTGCAGGCGCCATCGCGGGCGCAATTGCCTTCCTTCCCTTTGTCTTTACGCTCAAGCCGGTTCTTGACGATAAGCAGAATGCGGACATGCTCAAGGGCATGGTGAGTCTGGCGGTCTCGGCAGTCGCCCTGCTCGTCTTTACCTTGGTTGTGTTTGCGTTGTTCGGAGAGGCATTTCGCATGTTCCTCCTGGGCGAGGCGATCGGCTTCGTGGTCTTTATGGCCGCCTGCACGGTTCGCGTCGCCAAGGCGCTGCGAGATCCTCATGAGGTCGAAAGGTAAGTCGTGGAAATTTTTGAAAAGCTGCCTGATGAGATTAATCATCTGGTCAGCGAGTTCAGCTCCACCCCTGTCGTGGGCGATCTGAGCTGCGGCATCACGCAGTACTCGTTTTGGCTGATCGTCTCCACGATCGTGCTCCTGATCGTCCTGGCCGTGTTCAAGAAGAAGCAGACCCTAGTTCCCAAGGGCTTCTTCGTCAACGGTTTCGAGTACATCATCGAGTACGTCGAGAACGATATCGGCAAGGGCGTCGTGGGTGAGAACTGGAAGAAGCACTTCCCGTTCCTGTGCTCGCTTTTCCTGTTCATCCTGATCAATAACATGATCGGCCTGATTCCGGGAATGAAGCCCGGCACCGGCGCAATCGGCTCCACCGCCGCGCTCGCCATCTTCGCCTTCGTGTACTTCATCTACTACGGATGCAAGGCTCACGGCGTGATCGGCTACATCAAGAGCCTCGCCCCGCAGGGCGTGAGCTTCCCGATGAACGTGCTTGTGTGGGTCGTCGAGCTTTTCTCGACCTTCCTGCGCCTCATCACGCTCGCCGTCCGTCTGTTCTGCAACATGTTCGCAGGACACGTGGTCATGGGCTCGTTCGCCATCATGGCGAGCATGTTCATGCAGCCGCTGCTTCAGCAGGTTTCCGCGGCCCACGCCGTCGGCGCCCTGCCTTCGCTGGCCTGGCTTGCCATCCTCATCCTGATCTATGCGATCGAGCTTGTGGTCGGCGCCATCCAGGCTTACGTCTTCACGGTCCTTACCGCCGTGTATGTTTCCGAGGCAGAGGAGGTCGCGGAGGAGGAGTAATCTTCCGTTCGCGCCTTAAAGGTAAGGCAATTCGTTAAACCGCCGGTGCCCGTACCCATGGAGCCCGGCAGTTATAAAAAGGTTATCCTGCGTGAAATAAGACACGCACGACAAAGGAGGAATCGTGGGAGTTATCGGTTACGGTCTCGGTGTTATCGGCGCTGGTCTTGCTATCGGCCTGTCTGCTCTGGGTGCTACGGGTGCTATGGCCCGTCAGCCTGAGGTCCAGGGCCGCGTGTTCACCGTCTTCATCATGGGCTCCGCCTTCGGCGAGGCTCTGGCTCTGATCGGCTTCGTTGTCGCGCTGATCGTTAAATAGCACGGAGCGTCAAGTATGAATCTTTCATCCCAGAAGAGCGCGATCGCACTCTCCGCGTCCGCGGCCGCGCTGCTTATGCCGGTTTCCGCGTTCGCCGAGGACGGCGCTGCCGGTGCGGACATCCTCATCCCTAAGATGGCGGAGTTCATCCCGGCGCTTATCGCCTTCCTGATCATCTGGATCGTGCTGGCAAAGGTCGCCCTGCCGGGCATCATGAAAACCATGGAGGAGCGCGGCAAGAAGATCGAGGAGAGCCTCGATGAGGCCGAGAAGACCAAGCAGGAGGCTATCGCCAAGCGCGCTGAGTCCGACTCGATCGTCACCGACGCCCGTCGTCAGGCTGCCGACATCGTTCTCGAGGCCCGTAAGGACGCCGAGTCCGAGCGCGCCCGTATCATCGAGGCCGCCCACAAGGAGGCCGAGGAGATCATCGCCAAGGCCCATACGACCGTCGAGGACGAGCGCAAGTCCATCTACGCCGGTGCCGCGAGCTCCATCGCCGACCTGTCCGTTGCCGTCGCCACCAAGATCGTGGGCGAGGCACTCGAGGACGAGTCCGAGCAGAAGAAGCTCATCGAGCGCTACATCCAGGAAGCAGGTAGCCTGAATGCCGACTAGCCGCTATCAGGACAAGGTACTCGAGACCTACGCGCGCTCCCTTTTGGAAGCCGCCAAGGCCGAGAACCATGTGTTCGAGGACCTCGAGATGATTGAGCGTCTGGCTAGCGCCAGCCCCGAGATCATCGCCGTGCTCGACACCATGTCCAAGCGCGACCAGCTCGACCTTCTTCCCAAGGTGGCAGCTGCCTTTAAGTATGTTGCCGAGGAAGACGAGGATGTAGTGGGCGTGACCGTCACCACGGCGATCCCGCTCGACGACGAGCTGCGTCAAACCATCACTAAGAAATGCGAGCAGGACTTCGGCCGCAAGGTATTCCTTATCGAGCAGGTCGACCCGTCTATCGTGGGCGGCCTGGTGCTCGAGGCCCGCGGCGAGCGTCGTGACATTTCCGTCAAGACGCAGCTGCGCATCGCGCAGGAGACCCTCGCAAACTCTGCTAATTCGTACGGAGGTGAAGCCTAATGTCTGAAACCCTCAATGCCCAGGATATCGCCAAGAAACTGCAGGAGCAGCTCACGAGCCTCTCCGCGACGGTCGATAC
This sequence comes from Collinsella sp., assembly GCA_048201615.1. Lineage (GTDB taxonomy): Bacteria > Actinomycetota > Coriobacteriia > Coriobacteriales > Coriobacteriaceae > Collinsella. Next base: position 11,652 of record DBFBFY010000193.1, on the reverse strand, counting down.
GCATGAGGTTTCAACGGTCGACGAGGTAGGCGACGGCATCGCGCGCGTCTCCGGCCTCAAGAGCGCCATGGCAGGCGAGCTTCTGGAGTTCAAGAGCTCCGATACCGGTGAGACCGTCTTCGGCCTTGCCCAGAACCTTGACCGTGACGAGGTCGGCGCCGTTCTGTTCGGTGCCGTCGACTCCATCAAGGAAGGCGACGAGTGCCGCACCACTGGCCGCATTATGGATATCCCCGTGAGCCGCGCCATGCTCGGCCGCGTCGTCAATCCGCTCGGCCAGCCTATCGACGGCCTGGGTGACATCGTCGCCACGCATCGTCGCCCCATCGAGTTCAAGGCCCCCGGTGTCATCGACCGTACCCCGGTGTGCGAGCCGGTTCAGACCGGCCTGCTGGCTATCGACTCTATGGTGCCCATCGGCCGTGGTCAGCGTGAGCTCATCATCGGCGACCGTAAGACCGGTAAGACCGCTATTGCCATCGACGCTATCCTCAATCAGCGCGGCAAGGGCATGGTCTGCATCTATGTCGCCATCGGCCAGAAGGCCTCCACGGTTGCCAACATCCGCGAGACCCTCGCTCAGCACGGTGCGCTCGACTACACCATCATCGTTTCGGCCACCGCTGCCGATTCTGCCCCTATGCAGTACATCGCGCCTATGGCCGGTGCCGCTATCGGCGAGTTCTTTATGTACAACGGCGAGGACGGTAAGCCCGCCAGCGAGACCAACCCCGGCGGTCACGTGCTCGTCATCTACGACGACCTGTCCAAGCAGGCCGTGGCCTACCGTCAGATGTCGCTGACGCTGCATCGTCCGCCCGGACGCGAGGCCTATCCTGGCGACATCTTCTACCTGCACTCTCGTCTGCTCGAGCGTGCCGTCAAGATGTCCAAGAAGAACGGCTACGGCTCCATGACGGCACTGCCGATCATCGAGACCCAGGACGGCGACGTCTCGGCCTACATTCCGACCAACGTCATTTCCATTACCGATGGTCAGATTTACCTGCAGTCCGAGCTCTTCTTCCAGGGTCAGCGCCCGGCAGTCGACGTCGGTATCTCCGTGTCCCGCGTCGGTGGCGATGCACAGACCAAGGCTATGAAGCAGGTCGCCGGCAACCTCCGTCTGGACCTCGCTTCGTACCAGGAGCTCGCTGGCTTTACCCAGTTCGGCTCCGACCTCGACGAGGCTACTCAGAAGCAGCTGACCCATGGTGCCCGCATGACCGAGCTCCTGAAGCAGCCGCGCTACCAGCCGTTTGAGGTTGGCGAGCAGATCGTTACGCTGTTCGCTGGCAACGAGGGCTTCCTGGATGACCTGGAGATCGCCGACGTGCTGCCTTTCCGTGCCGAGCTCATCGAGTACATGGACAACGGCTTTGGCTCGCTGCTCGACAAGGTTCGCGCCAAGAAGATTGACGACGACACCAAGGCCGAGCTCTTGCGTGTCATCGGTGACTTCAAGCAGCAGTTCATGGCCAAGCACCATGCCGATACGACTGGATCAGAGGAGAACTAAGCCCTATGGCCAACCTTCGCGACATTAAGAAGCGAATCTCCTCGGTTACCACGACCAAGCAGATCACGCGCACGATGGAGATGGTCTCTACGGCCAAGATTCGTCGTGCCCTCGATCGCTCCAAGCAGGCCGAGCCCTATAAGGAGGCGCTGACCGACGTCATGTTGACGGTCGCCGGCGACGCCTCCTGTTCGGGCACCGATCCCATGCTGCAGAAGCATGAGAGCGTCAAGCATGGCCTGATTGTCGTTATTGCCTCGGACCGTGGCCTTGCCGGCGGTTTCAATACGACGGTGGAGCGCACGGCCGAAAAGCTCGCCGCTTCTTGGGCGAACGACGGCATCGAGTGCGAGATCATCGCGTGTGGGCGCAAACCGGCCACGTATTTCCGTGACCGCGCAAACGTCGTCATGCACTTTGAGGGCAACTCCTCTGAGCCCGATTTCAATCAGGCCCGCATGATCTCCTCTCATATCTGCGATGCGTATCGTGCCGGTGAGCTTGACCGTGTCGAGCTTGTCTACCACCACGCCAAGAACCGCGTGGATCAGGAGCTTCGCGTCGAGCATCTGTTGCCGCTCGACCCCGAGATGATCGCTATGGCCCACGGTCCGCGTAAGAACGAGACCGACGCCCCTAAGCGCATCTCGTCCACGTTCGAGTTCGTGCCCTCTCCCGAGCATGTTCTCGGCAAGCTTGTGCCGTCTTATATCCTGACGGTCATCTACCAGGCCCTGATCGATTCGGCGGCTGCCGAGCAGGGTGCACGCCGCAAGGCCATGCACTCCGCGACGGAAAACGCCACCGCGATCATCTCGACCCTTACCCGCACGTATAGTCGCGTGCGCCAGGCTTCGATCACGACCGAGATTAACGAGATCGTCGGCGGAGCCTCAGCATTGGAGGAACAGTAATGGCTAATAACACCGTAAAGCTTGCGGTCGAGGAAGCCACCAAGAAGACGACTGCCGGTGATGGTCGCATCGTGCGAATCATCGGCCCTGTCGTCGACGTCAAGTTTGACGGCGCGGTGCCCCCGATCTACAACGCGCTCACGGTCGAGGCCGAGACCCCGATCGGTCACCTGAGCACGATCCTCGAGGTCGAGAGCCAGCTTCCGGGCGGCGTCGTCCGCACGGTCGCCATGTCCTCGACCGACGGCCTGCAGCGCGGCCTCATCGCCACCGATACCGGTGAGCCCATGAAGATGCCGGTCGGCCCCAAGACGCTCGGCCGCATTTGGAACGTCATGGGCAAGCCCGTCGACGGCAAGCCCATGCCCGAGGTGGAGGAGTTCTACCCCATCCACCATGCAGCGCCCCGTTTCGACGAGCTCACCACCAAGACCGAGATCTTCGAGACCGGCATCAAGGCCGTCGACCTGCTCGAGCCCTACATCCGTGGCGGCAAGACGGGCTTGTTCGGCGGCGCCGGCGTCGGCAAGACCGTTCTGATTCAGGAGCTCATCAACAACCTCGCCCAGGAGCACGGCGGCACCTCGGTGTTCACCGGCGTCGGCGAGCGTACCCGTGAGGGCACCGACCTGTTCCTCGAGATGAGCGAGTCTGGCGTTATCGACAAGACCTGCTTGGTCTATGGTCAGATGAACGAGCCGCCCGGAGCGCGTCTGCGCATCGGTCTGGCCGGCCTTACCACCGCTGAGTATTTCCGTGATCGCGGCCAGGACGTTCTGCTGTTCATCGACAACATCTTCCGCTTCTCCCAGGCAGGTTCCGAGGTTTCCGCACTGCTGGGCCGTATGCCGTCCGCCGTTGGTTACCAGCCCACGCTGGCAACCGAGATGGGCGACCTCCAGGAGCGCATTACCTCGACCAAGACGGGCTCCATTACCTCCGTCCAGGCTGTCTACGTCCCCGCAGACGACCTGACCGACCCGGCGCCTGCCACGACGTTTACGCACCTCGACGCCACCACGGTTCTTTCGCGTAGCATTTCGTCGCTCGGCCTGTTCCCGGCTATCGACCCGCTCGCGTCTTCCTCCGACGCTCTCGATCCCTCGATCGTCGGCGAGGAGCACTACCGTGTCGCCGTCAAGGTCCAGGAGCTCCTGCAGGAGTACTCCGATCTTCAGGACATCATCGCCATTCTGGGTATGGACGAGCTGTCCGAGGAGCAGCGCCTTACGGTCAACCGTGCCCGTAAGATTCAGCAGTTCCTCTCGCAGTCCTTCCACGTCGCCGAGAAGTTCACCGGCAACCCCGGTGTCTACGTCCGCGTCGAGGATACCGTCCGCTCTTTCGCCGAGATTGTCGACGGCAAGGCCGATGACCTGCCTGAGCAGGCTTTCCGCTATGCTTCCACGATTGAGGACGTGCGCGAGCGCGCCCGCAAGATGGGGGAGAAGTAGGTTATGCGTATCCGCATCGTGTGCCCCGTGAGCTGCGCCTATGAGGGCGACGCTGCGTTTGTGTCGATTCCGTCCACGGATGGCGAGTTTGGCGTTCTGCCTGCTCACTCCAGCGAGATCTGCACGATCGACCGCGGTTACGTTCGCGTTTCCGATAAGGCCATGGGCACTGTCGACCACACGTTTGCCGTGGCCGGCGGCCATGCCCAGGTTGCGGACGATGTCGTGACCGTTCTCGCCGAGCGCGCTTGCGATTTGGCGACCGTCGATGCCGACAAGCTTAAAGCTGATATTCAAGGTTTTGAAGAGAAGCTGGGTAATTTGTCGGAGGATGATGCACGCCGCGCCTACCTCTATAATGAAATCGCATGGTGTAAGCTCAAGCTTGCCCAATAGTCAAACGATTTAGCGTTCGACCATTTGCGAACACATCATGCCCGGGATGGCCCAGCCATCCCGGGCATGCTTTTTGAAAGGGTAGACCTTGGATATTATCCGCGTTGAGGGTGGCCACGCCATCGGAGGCTCCGTGCCCGTCTCGGGTGCCAAGAACTCCGCACTCAAACTCATGGCGGCAACGCTTCTGGCGCCGGGCAAGACGACGCTGCAGAACGTGCCCGATATTTCCGATGTCCACGTGATGGGCAAGGTGCTCAAGGGTATGGGCGCCACAATCGATGTCCTTGACGAGCACACGCTCGAGATTGATACCTCTCAGGTCGATTCTTGGGAGGCCCCCTACGAGCTCGTTGCCAAGATGCGTGCTTCCACAGCCGTGATGGGACCCCTGCTGGGTCGCTTCCATCGTGCCAAGATCGCCATGCCGGGCGGCTGCAACCTGGGTGCTCGCAAGATCGATATGCACATTCTTGGTCTTGAGGCCCTGGGCGTTGAGTTCGATACCGCCCACGGCTACATCAACGCTAATGCGCCCCAAGGTCTGCGCGGTACCACCGTCACGCTCGAGTTCGCCAGCGTCGGTGCGACCGAGAACCTCATCATGGCATCCGTGCGCGCGCAGGGCACCACGGTTATCGACAATGCCGCCCGCGAGCCCGAGATCGTCGATCTCGCCAACATGCTCAACGAGATGGGCGCCAAGATTGTTGGCGCCGGTACGCCCGTCGTGACCATCGAGGGCGTGGAAGAGCTCCATCCCGTTACCCATCGCGTAGTGGGCGACCGCATCGAGGCCGGTACCTTTATCGTTGCCGGTGCGTTGATGGCCGACGATCGCGGTGTCGATGTCACGGGCTTTTGCCCCATTCACTTGGGCATGGTGCTCAAGAAGATGGAGCTCATGGGTATCGACTGCGAGCGCGTCGAGGATGGCGTCCATGTAAACCGTGCCGAGCGTATCAAGCCGGTCGACATCCAGACGCTTCCGTTCCCCGGCTTCCCGACGGACATGCAGGCGCAGATTATGGTGCTCTCCGCCCTTGCCGACGGCAGTTCCGTTATTACCGAGAACATCTTCGAGAATCGCTTTATGTTTGCCTCTGAGCTGGTGCGCATGGGTGCCGACATTCGTATCGAGAGCCATCATGCCATGATTCATGGCGTTAAGGGCTTCTCGGGTGCACAGGTTACCTCGCCCGATCTGCGTGGCGGAGCGGCCCTCGTCGTAGCGGGCTTGATCGCCGACGGGACGACCGAGGTTTCGGCCATCCATCACATCAAGCGCGGCTACGAGCAGTTTGTCGAAAAGCTGCAGGCGCTCGGCGCGCATGTCGAGCATGCTACCGTCCCCGATCCCGTCATCTACTAATACAGGTTGCCTATGTTTAATAAAAAGCCCCTCGCGGATACCACCGCCCGAAGACCCTCAACTGGTGCGCAGGCCAAGATCTACAGTCGTGATAACGTGGCTCGCTATTCCGAGCGCGCTCGTCAACGTCGTCGTAGCCACACGATTCGTCACGTCGCGCTCATTGTCGTGCTTGGCGTGCTGCTGAGTGCCACTACCGCTGCCGGCCTGTGGTTTGCCACCATTATGGGCAAGCTCGGCGATTCTAATGTCATTACCGACAATCTGCGTCGGGTTCTGGTTGACACCGATGAGGCAAAGGATCCGTTCTACGTGCTGCTTCTTGGCACCGACGGCCGTCCGGGCGAGGATACGTATCGTGCCGACTCGATTATCCTGGCACGCATCGACCCCACGCAAAAGCAGGCGACGCTCATTTCCGTTCCGCGCGACACCAAGGTCGAGTACAAGGGCGAGACCATGAAGATCAACGCCTGCCATACCGTTGGCGGCGCCGAGGCCATGGTCGAGGCGGTCAACGAGCTGTGCGGTGTTCAGATTTCCCACTATGCCGAGGTCAGCTTCGACGGTATGCAGGCGCTGATTGATTCGGTTGGCGGTATCGACATTAACGCAACCGATGATGTTGACGACCCCGAGCACCTGGATATTAAGATTACCGCTGGCCAGCAGCATATGGACGGTGCCACCGCCCTTACCTATGCCCGCTGCCGCTACACCTATGCCGACGGCGATTACACGCGCATGCGCCACCAGCGTCAGGTGCTTGGCGCCCTTGCCAACCAGATTCTCAATAACTTCGATGCCACGAAGATCTTTGGCCTGGTTAATTCGCTGTCCGATATGCTCGTAACCGATATGAGCGTTCAGGATATCGTGGCTACGGTCAATGCCATGCGCGGTATGGATGTCGACGGTATCTACTCGGCCAACCTGCCCTCGTACGCCGACGACAGCACCATGATCGACGGAGTGAGCTACGTCTTTGTCTACGAGGACGAGCTCAAGGAAATGATGGAGCGCGTCGATGCCGGCAAGGATCCCAAGGGTCCCAACACCATGGGTCTTTCCGACGGTTCCAGCTCTACGATCGGCGACCTGAACAACAACACGTCTGACGACTACGCAAACGGTACCGCAACCTCATCGGTCAGCTCTGACGATTCCGATGACTCAAGCGATTCAAGCGATTCGGACTACTACGAAGAGCCCACCGGTGACGGCAACGGCTACGAAGCCAATTACTAAGTTACGGCGTTTTACCAAACGCCGTAACGGCTCGACGCTGCGCGCCGCCCAAGGCGACAATTTGTCATTCAAAAGGCAGGGCATGACCAGAAGGTCAATGCCCTGCCTTTTTCATGCCAACTTGTTCGCCTTGGACGTCGCTCGCTGACGTTGGCTCAACATGCGGTGCTGACTACTCCCCTTGCACCAAAAACCGCCCCGTTCTCGGTTTTTGAGGACGGGGCGGTTTTGCTTACCTAGATTGTTCGAGTTCCTTATGCAAAGCGGGCGACGAGCTCCTGGAGCACGTCGGTCATCTTGACGAGCGAACTGACCGGGACGAACTCGTTGACGCCGTGGTAGCAATAGCCGCCGGTGGAAAGGTTGGGGCAGGGCAGACCGCGGAACGACAGCTGGGCGCCGTCGGTGCCGCCACGAATCGGCAGCACTTGGGGCTCAACGCCGCAGGCAAGGTAGGCTTCCTTGGCAACATCAATAAGCTCGGGATAGTCACGAACGATCTCGGCCATATTTCGATACTGCTGCTTAATCTCGACCGTCACGCGCTCCTCACCCAGACGCTGGTTGAGCATCGAGGCGGCGGCATCAATAAGGTCGAGTTTCTGCTGGAACTTGGCGGCGTCATGGTCGCGGACGATATAGCGCGCTGTGGCGTGATCGACGGTCGCAGATACACCCTCAAGGTGATAAAAGCCCTCGTAGCCTTCCGTATACTCCGGGCGCTGCGCGTAGGGGAGCAACGCGTTGAAGTCGCAGAACAGATTGCCTGCGTTGACCATACGGCCCTTGGCGTCGCCCGGGTGGATGGACTGGCCCTCAAAGCGGACGGTCGCCTCGGCGGCGTTAAAGCACTCCCACTCCAGCTCGCCGATGGGGCCGCCGTCGACCGTGTAGGCGTACTTGCAGCCAAAGGCATCGATATCCAACAGCTCGGCTCCGTGGCCGATCTCCTCGTCAGGGCAGAAGCAAATGCCGAGTGCGGGATGGGGCAGAGAAGGGTCCTGAGCGATACGCGCGACAAGCGACATGATCTCGGCGACGCCTGCCTTGTCATCTGCGCCCAGCAGCGTGGTGCCGTCGCTGCAGACCAGATCCTCACCTGCGAGGTCATTCAGGGCGGGAAGCTTGGCGGTACTCATGGCAACGGGCTTACCGTCAACCGTGCCGCAGACCAGGTCGCCGCCTTCGTAGTGTACGATGTGCGGCTTCACGCCGGCGCCCGGTGCAACTTCGGTGGTGTCGAGATGGGCGATCAGGCCCAGGGCGGGCTTGTCCTCAGCGCCCGCACTTGCGGGGATATGCGCGCAGACATAGGCGTGCTCGGTCACGTGGGCATCTTCCGCACCAAGCTCGCGCAGCTCTTCAGCCAGCACGTTGGCAAGGTCAAACTGAACGGCGCTCGAGGGTACCTGGTCGCAGTTTGCATCCTCGGACTGCGTGTTGATCTGGACGTAGCGCAAAAAGCGTTCGAGGACATCGGGGCTCGTGGTGGTGTTTTCCATAAAGACCGCTCCAATCTTGGTCGTCGTGTGCAACAAGAACTCTAGCACGGTATGCCACGGCATACCACGACGCTTGGATGGGGTAGAATCAGCCATTGAATGCAGAAGGGACGGAAGATCATGGATACGACAAATAGCTCGCGCGAACTACATCTGACGGTGGCGAACGAAGACTACTTGGAGTGCATGGTTCGCATTGAAAGCGAAGAGGGGGAAACCAACGGCGTGCGATCGGTCGACATCGCGCAGCGCCTTGGCGTCTCCAAGGCATCGGTCAATAAAGCGGTTTCGGCGCTCAAGGCATCCGAACTTGTCGAGCAATCGCACTACGGCAAGGTAGTCCTGACCGATCGCGGCCGCGAGGTTGGCACGGCTATCTGGTACCGTCATCGCCTCATCCGCACGTTTTTGGTTCAGGAGCTCGGTGTCGAATTTGAGCGAGCCGATTCCGAGGCCTGCATGATGGAGCATGCGCTTTCCGAGGACACGATGAACCGCTGGCTCGCCTATCTCGAAAAGCAGGGAATCAGCGTCGAGGAATAGCGGGATATATATGGATACGAGTTATTACAACCGGTTTGGTGCCGAGGAACTTACGCGCCGCTTGTCGAGCGAGACCTTGTTGGCGCAGGGTCCCATGGGCAGTGTTCTGTTGAGTGAGTACGATGCCGCCGACATTCCACCGGCGTTTTGGAATCTGGCAGAGCCGCAGACCGTTTCTCGTATCCATCGCTTGTATGTCGCCGCCGGCGCACAGGTGCTCATTACCAACACCTTTCAGGCATCGAGCTATGCCCTCAAGCACGACCAGATTGCGCCGTCCGTGGCGGAGGTCAATCGCGGGGCCGTCGACGATGCCCGCCAGGCGCACCCTCAGCTGCTGCTGGGCTCGATGGGCCCGATCGGTATTGAGTGGTTTGCTGAGGACTCTGCCGAGTATCGTGAAATCCGAGGCGTTGCGCGCGAACAGGCGCACGCCTTGCTCAATGCTGGTGTTGACGGTCTGCTGATCGAGACGGTGACGTCTATCCGTAATCTGCAGCCCATGCTTGCCGGCGCTCGAGATGCCGCCGACGGCATGCCTGTTCTGGTGAGTTTTGTCGTTGACGATAAAGGCGACCTGTTGGGCGATGGCCTCAACATCGAGGCAGCCGTTTTGTACGCCGAAAAACACGGCGCAAACTCGGTTGGTGTTAATTGCTGTTCGCTTGCGGCCGCGAACGCGGCGGTGCCCAGGATGGTTGCATCGGCGACTACTCCCGTCACGGTGCGTCCCAACGTAGGCGATCCGGTCCAGACTCAGGATGGCCCCGTATGGCACGAGAACCCCGAAGCTTTCGCGCGCGCATGCATCGAATGGAGACATGCCGGTGCCGCAATGGTGGGCAGTTGCTGCGGAACCACGGCAATCACTACGGCAGCGATGGCCGAGGCGCTCGATATATAAAGGGCAAAACCGCTCCATACGGGGCGGTTTTTTTATTGCCTGCATGTCCTCGGCAGCATTTGCCCAAATGGTGAATGCTGGTGCCGGCAGGTTGCCGAGTGCATGTTGCGGGTATACCCCATGCGTACCATGATCCAAACACTGTGAGGTGTCTGCGCGTGTGCGCGATAATTCATTTTGGAACTGACGGTTGGCGCGCTCGCGTCGATGAGGACTTCACTGCCGATAACGTTGCCCGTATCGCCGATGCCGTCGGCGAGTTGTGGCAAAAGACCAATCCGGGCAAAACGGTATATATAGGGTTCGACACCCGGCCCCTGGCGCGCGAGTTCGCTGAGCTTGCGGCGGGTGTGCTAGCAGCGCACGGGCTAGACGCCGTGCTCGCTTCGCGACCTGTCCCGACCCCTGCCCTTACGTGGGCGGCGGCTTATGACGGTGAGGCGTGCGGCGCGCTCATGGTGACGGGGTCCCATCATCCGCAGGGTTATCTGTGCCTCAAGATTCGCATGGGTGACGGCTCGACCGCCAACCAGGATGTCATCGAAGAGCTCGAAGAGACCATGGCTCCCGAGCCAATGGGGATCGAGGGGCAATATCGCACCGCGGATATCATTCCTGACTATATGCAGGCGGTGGCATCGTTTGTCGATGCCGAAGCCATCCGCGCCGCGCACCTGCGCGTGGTTGTCGATCCGATGGGCGGCGCAGCCCAGGGCTATCTGGCCGACTTGCTACGCGAGCTTGGCGTTGAGGTGCACGAGATTCACGCCGGGCAGGCGTCTGACCAAGAAGATATCTGCCCCGACCCCGTTGAACCGTGGGTGGACGCTTGCGAGCGCACGGTTATCGAGGACGGAGCTTGCGCTGGCCTGGTGACCGACGGCGACGCCGACCGTATCGGCGCGGTTGACGAGCGCGGCAGATATATACATCCGCATCAGATCATGGCGCTCGTTTTGGGCGACTTGGTTCAATTTCGTAATTTGGAGGGGCGCGTCGTCGTCAATCTTTCATGCTCGACGCTCGTGCGTCGCATTGCCGAGGCGCTTGGCTGCCGCGTGACCGTCAAGCCAGTCGGTTTCAAATATATAGCGGCAGAGATGAAGAAGGGCGGCGTCCTCATGGGCGGCGAAGAAGCCGGTGGTATCGGCATCGCCGCGCATATGCCCGAGCGCGATGGAATCCTCGCCTGTCTGATTCTGTGTGAGCTTATGGCTAAGACGGACGCGCCTTTGGGCGTTCTGGTCGACCAACTCGAGGACAGTTTTGGTAAGACGAGTTACGGTCGACGGGATTTGCGCCTTGAGGCCGAAGATGCCGAAACGTTACGAACCCTGCTGCCGGGCGTAAACCCCAAGTCGATTTGTGGCAAGGTGCCGCAAAACGTTAGTCATATGGATGGCTTGCGTTTGGCATTCGAGGATGACACGTGGCTGCTGGTCCGTCCTAGCGGGACCGAACCAGTGGTGCGCGTCTACGCCGAGGGGTTCTCGGTGGAAGAACGTGATGAGTTGCTCGATGCTGGCTGTGCTTTAGCTAGGGGGACGTATCCGCTTTAACCATGAGACTGCCTTATATAAAGAGATGCTCGGCGAGCGGTATGTAACGGCTGGCAAACGTTAGTCGGATTCCAAACTGTGTAGGAAATGTGTACGACCAGATTCCCGCCCACGGCGCCCCTCCGGTCTGGCAATATATCTCCTTGCCGCGCGGCCCGGTTGAACCGGGAACCAGCGCAGGCGTGCACCTTGAGAACCGGATACTGCGAGGATGGACACACCAGTTGTGTCGCATCCGGGC
>DBFBFY010000192.1:0-18435 GCA_048201615.1 Collinsella sp. | reverse complement strand
GGCGCCCATGTCATAGCTCACGTGGTACTGAGCAGAGACCTCAAGGCCGATGGTCACGTTGTCCTGGGTCTTAACGTCGATGCCAAAACCGTTTTTCATGGTGCGCAGACTCACCGTGGCGGCCTTGCGGTCGATCACGGGTACCTTCATGTGGAAGCCCGCGTTGACGATGCGATTGAACTTACCCAGGCGCTCGATGATCACGGCATGCTGTTGTTCAACGACATAGCAGGCGTTGGGAAGCAGCAGCAACAGAATGATGATGGGAATCAAAAGGCTGGTAAGGGCGGCGATGATACCGGACAACAACATGGTCTCTCCTCTGATAGGCACACGTTGGCATTAGGATACCCGCACGAAGCAGCAACGTGACATCAACAAGAGGCCCATAACAAAAAAGCCCCCATTGCTGGGAGCTCTTTCATTCAATGGTGCGGGCGAAAGGACGTCCGCGTATCCGCTTCGCGGATCCACACCGGCTTCGGCCGCCTGCCGGCGTCCTCGCCAGCTCGCTAAAAACGCTCCGCGCTTTCTTTACGCTCGCTCCTTCGCAGGTTCAAGTCCCCGCGATGGGCCCATAACAAAAAAGCCCCCATTGCTGGGAGCTCTTTCATTTAATGGTGCGGGCGAAAGGACTTGAACCTTCATGGGGTTGCCCCCATACGGACCTGAACCGTACGCGTCTGCCAATTCCGCCACGCCCGCGTGCAGGAATTAGAATAACGGAGCGCCACCGCGAACGCAAGAACTATTTTTGAAAAAGTTTGCAGGCATTTTCCCAAGCGGCTTGCGCGATTGCCTCAGCATCCTCGCCGGTACGATCGACACGGTCGTTAACCAGCGCGTTTGCCGTAATGGAGATCATTGCGGGCTCGCATTCAAGACCGCGGATGGGCTCCGGAGCCATATACGGGCAATCCGTCTCGAACAAAATTCGATCGAGTGGGGTTGCCGCAAATGCCTCGCGCACGTCGTCGTTGCGCTTAAAGGTGGCCGCACCACCATAGGCGATATAGCAGCCCAGCTCCACAAAGCGCTCCATCGTGGCGCGGTCCTCGCCAAAGCAGTGCAGCACACAACCGGCCTGGGGCACGCCCACCTCACGAAGCACGTTGTACGCATCAACGTGCGAGGTGCGCTCATGGTCCGTGTCCTCGTGGCGCAGATGCAGCTCCACCGGCACGTTACGGCACACGGCAAGCTCGAGCTGACGCGCCATGCAGTCAATCTGCACGTTATGGGGTGCCGGCGCGATATCGTCGTCATAGTCCATGTGGTAGTCCAGGCCGATTTCGCCAATACCGGCGCATAAGGAATCATCGAGCGCGGCAACGACCTGTGCGTGAACGTCGTCGGTATAGTCCGGTGCGCCATACGGATGCACGCCGGCAAGATACTTGATCTGCGGGATATCCTGCATCGGCAGAATTTCGCGCACGAGCCAGTCGCTATAGTCCGTCACGCTGCGTTTGTCAGCGATGGGGTCGAGCATCGTCACCAACAGGTCGACGCCCGCGGCTTTGGCGCGCACGAGCGTCTCGGGCACTTCTTTGCCCCAAAACGAAAGCAGATGCGCATGCGTGTCGGCAAGCGGCGCCAAGGGCACGGGACAAGCAACCGTCTTCTTTTTCTTGGTAAACGTCACGCGTTCGGCATTAAGCGTCATGGATTAGCTCCTGGGCCAGGCGGACAAAGTCGGCAACATCAAGCGTTTCGGCGCGCGTGGTGGATGCGATACCGCAAGCCTCAAAGGCGGCATCGAGCACGTCCTTGGCAAAGCCGTTGGCGCTCATGGAGTTGCGAATGGTCTTGCGACGCTGAGCAAATGCAGCATCAATCACGCGGGCCACAAACTCGCGGTCGAGTCCTTCGGGCACCACGCCGTCAACACGGTCGATACGCACGACGGCCGAGTCCACGTGCGGCGCCGGCATAAAGCAACGCGGCGGCACCTCAAAGCGACCCGTAACCTGCGCATACAGGCCGAGCTTTGTCGTGTAGCCGCCATAGGTCTTGTTGCCCGGCGTTGCGGCAATACGATCGGCAACCTCCTTTTGCACCATGACGACGGCGCGCTTGAGCGCGGGCATCGTCTGGAAGAACTGCAGGATGATTGTCGCCGCCACGTTATAGGGCAAGTTCGCGACAAACACCGTGGGTTCACCACCGGCGGCCTGCTCAATCTGCTCCGGCGTCACTTTGAGCGCGTCGCCCATGATAAAGCGGAAGTTGGCATAGTCAGCGGCGTGAGCATCGAGCACCGGCTCGAGCTCGGGATCTGCCTCAATCGACGTAACGCACGCCGCCTCCTGCAGCAGGGCCAACGTCAGCGTGCCGCAACCCGGGCCGACCTCGAGCACGCGCTCATCGCCCGCAAGCTCAGCGAGCTCACAGATACGTTCGATCACATGGTTGTCGATCAGGAAGTTCTGGCCCAGGCGATGCTTGGTCGCAAGGCCAAACTCCTCTAGCAGCTCCCTAGTTGCCGTGGGGTTTGCCAAAGGCGAAGTTGTCATGGTTGCCTCCTTAACATGGTGGCTGCATCGTAAAGCAAAAGGGCATGGACCGTTGCGGCCATGCCCTTACAGCTAAACAGCAAATTGCCGATATGGCGCGCAGCGGCTTAGCCCAGACGCGGGAACAGCGGATCGCCCTTCTCGACGGGTTGACCACCAGCAAGCAGGCCCCAAGCGCAAATGCCCTTGAGATCGTCGCTCGCGGCCTCGTCCTCGCAGGACAGGCGGCGCAGAGCCTCGGCAGAAGTCTGGGGCATGAGCGGCATCAGCAGGTGAGCGGCAATGCGGATGGCCTCGAGCAGGTTGTAGATCACAAACGCCAGCTCGTCAGCCTTGGCCTCGTCCTTGGCAAGTGCCCAAGGCTCGGAGTCCTCGATGTAGTGGTTGGCGGCGTGGATGAGCTCCATGACCTCGTCCTTGGCTCCACCGTAATCGAGCACGTCCATCTTGGCCATGTAGCGCTCGACCAGACCATCGGCGATCTTTGCCAGCGGATTGTCGAACGCATCGAACGATGCGGGCTTGGCGGGCGCGCAACCGTCAAAGTACTTGCCGCTCATGTTGAGCGAACGCGAGATAAGGTTGCCCCAGCTGTTGGCCAGGTCGGCGTTGTAGACCTGCTCCATGCGGTCGAAGCTGATGGCACCGTCGGTGCCGGGGACGACGTCGGTCATAAAGTAGTAGCGATAGCCCTCGACGCCCAGCATGTCGATAACGTCCTGCGGAGCGATGGCGTTGCCGCGGCTCTTGGACATCTTCTCGGCCTTGCCAGTCTCGGCATTGCGCACGGTCAGGAAGCCGTGGGCAAAGACGTGCTCGGGCAGGGCCTCGCCAATGGCCATGAGCATGGCGGGCCAAATGACGCAGTGGAAGCGGATGATGTCCTTACCCACGATGTGGAACTGCGCGGGCCAGCGATAGGCCAGCTCGGCACGCGCCTCATCGGTGTCGACACCGTAGCCGACGGCCGTCATATAGTTGAGCAGCGCATCGAACCACACGTAGGTCACGTGACCCTCGTCAAACGGGACCTGGATGCCCCAGTCAAAGCTCGTACGGCTCACGGAAAGGTCATTAAGGCCGCCCTCGACAAAGCTGCGTACCTCATTCATACGGAACGCAGGCTCGACAAAGTCGGGGTGCTCGTCATAGAGCTTGAGCAGCTTGTCCTGGAAGGCGGAAAGCTTAAAGAAGTAGGACTCCTCCTGCACGCGCTCAAGCGGACGGTGGCAGTCGGGGCACAGGTGCTGGCCGACGCTGCCGTACTCCTCGTCGCCCTTCTGGACCTGCGTATCAGTGAAGTAGGTCTCGTCAGGCACGCAATACCAACCGTCGTAGCTGCCCTTATACAGGTAGCCGGACTCCTTCATGCGCTCCCACAGGTACTGCACAGCATGATGCTGGCGCGGCTCGGTGGTGCGGATGAAGTCGTCGTTGGAAATCTCGAGCTTGCTCCAAAGCTCCTTGAAGTGCGGGGCCTGGCTGTCGGTCCACTCCTGCGGCGTCATGTTGTGCTTGGCTGCGGCCTCGGCGACCTTCTCGCCGTGCTCGTCCATGCCGGTCAGGAACTTGACGTTATAGCCAGCGGAGCGGCGATAGCGAGCCTGAACGTCGGCGATGATGGTGGAATAAGCCGTGCCCAGGTGCGGATCGGCGTTGACGTAGTAGATGGGCGTCGTGATAAAGAACGAAGGCTTGCTTTGATCCATGGGGTTTGTCCTCCAGAAAAACGTTGCATACAGGGGATGATTCTAGCGCAAGGGCTGGATATCCTCCATCTATTGCATATCGAGCACCATGGCATAGACATCGCGCTTGCGGCGCGAATACTTCTGAGACAGGCGCTTGGCCACCGCAGAGGCGGGCTCTCCCTCCTCGAGCGCGGCGCGGATATCCTCGCGCAGGGCCTCGTCGGGATCCGCTGCCGCTGCGCCAACCGGCACGATACCGGCCTCCTCGTCCTCGCTCGGCGGCGCGATGACCAGCGCAATCTCGCCCTTTACCTCGCCGCGAGCACGCAGCTCCTCGGCGAGCTGGGCGGCGGGCCCGCGCAAGACTTCCTCGTGCAGCTTGGTGAGCTCGCGGCAGACGGCAACCTCACGCTGGGGAAAGACCTCCACCACGGCCTCGAGCGTCGCCACGATGCGATGTGGAGACTCGTAGAAGATGAGCGCGCCGGGCACCACGGCAAGGCGCTGCAAACGGCGCACACGGTCGCCGTGCTTTCGACCCAAAAAGCCCTCGAAGAAAAAATGCTCGCAGGAAATGCCGGACGAAACGAGCGCTGTGACGCAAGCAGAGGGCCCGGGAATAACTTCGACGGGCACATCGGCCTCACGCGCCGCCTCGACCAGCGCCTGGCCGGGATCGGACACGCTCGGCATGCCGGCGTCCGAGGCAAAGGCGAGGGTCTCCCCCGTCAGCAGACGGTCGACCAGGCCGGCGGCGCGGCTGGCGATCACATTCTCGTCGCAACGGACAAGCGGCTTGGAAATGCCCAGGTGCATCAGCAGCTTTGACGTCACACGCGTGTCTTCGCAGCAGATGGCATCGGCGGCGGCAAACGCCTCGCCAACGCGCGGGGACAGGTCGCCCAGGTTGCCGATGGGCGTGCCGACCACATAGAGTTTGCCCGTATGGGCGCTGTTTTGCGTCATATCAACCTATTCAATCATGCCACGCTCGAGCGTACCGAGCGCCGCGCGGGCGTCCCATGCTGCAATGCGCTTCTCGGTCTTCCACGTTTGGAAGAACCAACCGGCAGCCGGTGCAAACGAAGCCAGTTGGTTGGCGATAAACACGCGCTCGTAGGCATTGCGGCCCTCGGGCGTAACCGACGAGTTGGCAAAGATCGCCGCGCCCGACCATTCGCCCACCAGCACGGGGAACCCAGTCGAAATCGCCTCTTTAAGCTCGCGCTTGTTGCGCGAAATCGCCGTCGTCAGCCCGCGGGGGCTCGTGATGTCGAGCGCATGTTCGTCGCGGTAATGGTACAGGTGAAGGTCCATGTAGACGTTCTTGTACTTGGCGCCGCGCATAAAATGCTTCCACTCGCTGGGATGTCCCGAAGACGAAAAGACGACGATCTTATCCTCGGACATATATGAACGGACGAGCTCGTAGGCATCGCGGTAGAAATTGCGCAGGTAGTGAGCAGGAATGCCATCCGTCATGGTGAAGAGGCTCTTGCGGACACTCATCTGCGGCGTATCCAGCAGCTCAATGCCCAGCAGGCTCTCGGCCTCGCCGTAGCGATCAGCCAAGCGCTCGAGCACGTCGAGTGCGACATGACGGCCGTTAGTGGACGAATGCCACTCGGCAACAGCCTCTGGCGTGGCGGGCGAATCGTTGGAATCGCCCTGGCCACCGGGCACAGTTGCTAGATCAAGCAGCACGCGGATGTCGTACTTGGCAGCCCACTCAATTGCACGGTCGATGTAGTCGACAACCGAGATGTAGGACGCATCGGACTCCTGCGAGCCAAAGGCATACCAGGGCACCGGCAGACGCACGGCATTGAGACCGATCTGCGCCATGCGACGGAAATCGTCCTCGCTCACAAACGTCTCGTAATGACGGCGCATGCGCTCGTTATAGGCGGCGGTGCCCATGGCCTCCTGCAGCTCGGCCGCGTTGGATGCACCGGTCGCCGCGTATAGCGACGGGGTCACCCAAGGCTCGGGAATAAACCAGCCAGAGAGATTAACGCCGAGTATCCTCTCCATCACTGCCCCCTTTTGAATCATACGGGCTAAGCCCGCATCGCTCTTGCATGACATATCTATCGATTTGAGTATACCCGCGCATGCAGACAGGCGACCGAACGGTCTACAAAGTGGCGCAAAAGTGGGAGGAATGTCTGGGACAGGTGGGCACGAGCTGGTGCGCCGAGATGTGCGCGCACGTCGGAAGTAAGCGCCGGAAAGCGCATCCCGTTTTTCGCAAAAGACTGGGATGCATTTTCCGTTCGAGGCCTCAATCGGAAAATGCATCCCGTTCTGAGCGCGAGATCTGGGACGCAGTTTCCGCCAAAGGCCGCAAAAGGAAAGCACGTCCCATTCTGACGCCGGATTCCGGGTCGCGCTTTCCCAAGCGACATCAAAGCGGAAAACGCATCCCACTCTGAAGCCAAATTCCGGGACGCAATTTCCGCAGAGCCCTCGATAAAAGAAAAGGACCCCTTTGCAGAGGTCCTAGTCAATTCAAGGTGGCGGGGAAGGGAATCGCGTCCGCGCGCTGCGCGGACGGACCGCTGCGGCGCTTGCGCGCCTTGCGAGCTGCGCTGGAAAACGCTTACGCGTTTCCTCAGCTCCGCGCCCTCACGGGGTTCGATTCCGTGCATGGGCTACATAAAAGAAAAGGACCCCTTTGCAGAGGTCCTAGTCAATTCAAGGTGGCGGGGAAGGGAATCGAACCCCTGACACGAGGATTTTCAGTCCTCTGCTCTACCAACTGAGCTACCCAGCCATTTGATGTGTGCCTTGTTTCAAGGCTTGATTAGTATAACCAAGGACGCGTTCCGGTCAACCGAGAATTTTAAAAAAGTTTTTGAGCACAGCCTCGGTTCTATAAATCGGCACGTCAGAGGCATCAGCCGGCAGCAAGAAGTTTTTCACTCAGAGCCGCACGGGCAAACTCACTTGGCGTCATCCCCTCGGCAGCCGCCCGTCGACGAATGGCCTCCTTCATTCCCAGAGGAATCTTGACCGACAGCGTTGCCGTCCCCTCACCTGAGAGCGGGGGCCGTCCACGCACGATTCCACCAACGGTGTGTTCGCCATCCGGAAACTCTCCGCGCTCGTACGACTCACACCACGCGTCAATCATTTCATCCGTTACAACCTGACCATTAGCGGCCGTATACGTCTTGCCCATCATCGACCCCTCTGCCGAGCTCGCTCGATCTCTTGCCAGAATTTCTTCTGAACCGGAGACAGGGCATGAATAATGAGCCATCCACGAATTAGTTCGACCGCAACAAGTTCCACACTTCGACCATCTGGAAGCCATCCAATGGCAAGCCATCTCGGCGGCTCGTCCTCCGACTCGCGGCGAATGCACTCAGTAACCGCGAACCAGGCACCAAGCACCTGCTTTTCCGTCAAGTGTTTTTTTGGCGTTCGGATGGATCTCAACATCCATGCATCTTCTCCTCCATCTTACCAAATTTCGTATGACGAAAGTCCGCCGTCGTCAATCTCTTACGCCGGCGCTTGTTGGAGGGCGGGAGGTGTAGCGAGGATTGAAGGGCGTTCCAATACCGCCCAGGCGCCGGGACAGGAACACATGTGCCAAGGACGGACGTTTTCGTAGCGCGCGAGGATATTGCCGTCGCGATTGATGAAGGCGATGTCGATGGGATAGGCCATAAAACACGTATGGACCGAAGAGCAGCGTGGAAACGCCATGACGAGCGGCAGGCCGTTGGCGGCAACCGGACGCCGTCCCAGCATGCCGCGCAGTCGCACGACAAACGACTCCGCCACCGCAAACTCGGCCGGCGTCCAACCCAGCCTGTTGAGTGCCCGCGCGTAGGCGATGTAGGACGAGACCGCGGTCACATGACCACCCCCGGGCGCCATGGATCGACCGTCACCGCGCGCTCGTGCGACAACGTTGTCGGCGCCCCCAGCGAAACGCCAGCGATGCTGAGAAAAGTCGGCCACGGCTCATAGTACATGGTGCAGGTGTAGGTCCTAAACGTACCGGATAGGGAGAGCAGGCCACCATCCGATGCCTCCGCGCCTTGCTCACTCGACACTTCGATCTGCAAGTCATAGCCTTCCATGGCATTCAGAATTTGAGTCTGAACCGTCGCCGAGGCATCGGCAGAGCTTTCGTCGCCCTCCCCCTCCGACGCCACAGCGTGCGCCAACACGATGTCGGGCACCACGCGGTCGAAGCGCGCGACAGCGCTGGCAAAGATCATGACGTTGTACACGACGAGTGCCAGCACCAGCAAAACGGGCGTAACCACTGCCATCTCAACCGTCGCTTGGGCGCGCTCCTCGCGCAGACGCATGCGGATACTCATTACGACCCACCGCCCAGAACGCCAACCAGCGTGGCGACATCGACGGTGAGCGGGATGGAGCCGCCGCCGGGCAGAGGAATCTCCGCAAGTGTGAACACCGTACCGCTAATGGTGCGTTCGACTTGATATTCCAACGCCTCGCAAAGCGCCTTGGGATCGGTCACGCCCAACGGAATACTTCGCAGTTTGTCTTGCGCTTGAGAGAGACCCGCAATGTCAGACCCCGGACTCTTAATGACATTTGCGGAATCGGTCAGCACCGGCTTTCGCAGGCGCAAGTCGCACGGTTCCAAACCCAGCGCCGCCACGGACGCCGAAACGGTATCGCCGAGCCACGATGCAATGGAGCCCAACGCACCGCTGCCCCCTCCTAGGTCTTTAATCATCTCGTCCATAAGTTCGTCGGCCGAACCTTGGATGTCTCCGTATCCCACGAGTAGCCGTCCCCAAACATCCATGACGCCGTCGAGCACGCCGGCAACGCCGCCCGAGCGTTCCTTCAATGTCGAGAAAAATCGCGAAAGCATGTTGTTTTGCGCCGTCGCCTCATCGGGCGCCAGCACCGCGGCAGAGATAGCACCGCGATCGCCAAGCCTGACTGCCGCGTTAAACGAGGAGTTAAGTTGATCGGGGCTGGTAATGTCACCCGAAACTGCAAAGGCGACCACGCCGTTGCGGCCAGGTGGGGCGATACGCGGGCGCTCGCCGGAAAGCGCTTTAATGGCCTGGTCAAACGCATTGCCCGCACGGTCGGCCTCATCCTCGGTCTGACGCTCAAGTTCGAGTTCTTTGTTGCGGCATTCGACGTAGTCTTCCAGAGCCTCTTTGAATCGATCAAAGTGGTACTCAAAGCCGTTTTCGATAGAAGTCGAAGGAGCCGCAACGGCACCGAGCGACGAAACACCAAAATGGCATCTATTGCATTTGTCCTGCCCGTCATAAGCAGCAACCGAGGCCAGCCCGCATGGCGCCCCCTTCTTATAGTTGGGGCAACTCGTTCCGTAATGCAGATACGTCTTGCCATCGATGGCACTGGTTGGCCACACCGTATCGGTATAGAGTTCCGTCGCTCGCACCTCGTCAGTGTTGCGCGGCAACAGCGGGATATAGGAAGCGACTTCATCTCCGTCCTCGGTTACATATGCACGATTGACCTCTGTACTCGCATAGGTGTAAAACGCCTTGCGCGCCGCCGACTCCGCCTTCGTCTCGACGCTTGAACCCTGCGGTTTTTCGTCTGCCAGGCGTTGACGGTAGTAGGTCTTCGCGCGGTCGAGCGCCACCTGTGGCTCCCACGAAATGCTCGAGGCATAATGCGGGTTCTGCTCACCCGAGAGCTTTGCCAAACTCCTCGCACGTTCCCACATGCATGAACAGCTACCGACCGAAGCCGGAACCGATCCACCGCAATCCGCAAGCCAGGCGCGTTCTTTTGCTTTCGCCGTCTCCTCCGAGGCCTTCTGCAGCTCATCTGCTGCGCGCTCCAGATCTTTCGATGTGTCTTTAATGGCATCGGTCGAGATCTCGGACCCCTCGAGCGCAGCGAAGTCCGACTCGGATGTCCTGGGCACGGCAAGCGCCGTACCGGTATAGGTCACATTATCGGTATCCTGCGCCGAGACCGCCTGCGTGGCACGCGCGGCGATCAGATACGGCAGAGCCGTCTCGATTTTCTGTAAGCCTTCCGATGCGCTTTTGGCAAACTTGTTGCGCGTTTTAATAATCTCAATCCCGGTGTCGACCATATTGCCGGCAACTGGTTCGGCGCCCGGGATGAGGATGGCGACCAGGCCCGTCCCGATCGTGGCAAACCCCGCCAGGCCCAAACTCAAAATGCTCGCATCCACCACCGTGGCAGCCGTGTGATAGGACGACACCACATTGGCGCCTGCCAGCGCGCCGCTATCGGCAGCCACCTGGGTGTCCCCCGCGCGCGACATGCTCCATATCGCCGCCGTCGACGAAAACAGCAGCGTGAGCACCACCAAGATGACCACCGCAGAGGAAAGCGTGGTGTAGGCACCGTCTTCGATAAACAGGTCGATACCGGCTCGACCCATAAAGCCGCCTCGCTTGCGATGGCAGCTCGGACGGCGCGTCAAAACGCGTCTAGACCAGAAACGCTTAATCCCATGCAGCAATCCACGAATCATAATCTCCCTCCGGCCATTCGGGACGTGATTGATACGAGACATCGACCTTGAGCTCAACGTAGCCGCCCTCGGCGGTACCACCCATAACCTGCGCAAACGCACCGATCACAGGCAACGGCTTGACCTCGCCGGAAACGGACACGGACGAGACGCCGCCCGCATCGGCCCGGCTAAGCTCGACATCCCACGACAACGGCCCGCCGGCATGAAAGATCGAAACGTTGGGCACTGCGGCAAGCCGGCGGAGGGTGAACTCCTTAAGATCGTCGTCCTCCGCCGTCGTCGTGGTCATGAGCCGCGCGGTCTCGGCGGCGGCAGACTCCATGACCGCGCGCGTATAAAGCAGGCACACCGGTTGCAGTGCGAGAAGGATGAGCGTCAGAAACGTCGGCAGCAAAAAAGCGGCCTCGACCGTAGACTGCGCCCGGTCCTCGCGCGCGATATCAATACAACGCGATGTCCTTAGCGCCCGCAGCGGCGTCGATAACCGACGTCGAGGCAACGCCATGGGATGCCGCCCGCTCAACCAGCGCCGCCAAGCGTCCATCGGTGCCAGCACGCCAAAGTCCCACAATCGCCAGCACGATCGATAACAGCGCCACCGTGACGATGGCGTATTCGACCGTCGCCTGGGCAGATTCCTCACGCAGAATGCCATGCATTTCACGATCCCTCCTTTGAGCTTATTGTTTGCGGGACCAGACGCACGGCGCGCAGACGACACGAAGCATCGCCAGCATCCGCGGCAACCGTCACCATATCGACCCAGCCGCGCCCATCGCGCACGATGGCGCCCCATACGTTGCCCTTAATATCGAGATAGCCGCTCAGGGCGAGCTGGGCCGTTGGCACCTCGCGGTAGGCGCGTAACATATCCGCCGCTGCCTCGGTCATCGGTCGGTCCTCGGACCATGCAAGCCGGACCGCAATCGCGTTGTCCTCAGGTGAATCCGTCGCAGTGCCAGACCGCTTGTCGAGCGTCCGCAGAAAGGTTTGCGCCGTGACAGCGACATCCGAATCGTCCGCATCTCGCATCTCATCTTTTTGAGACGCCACCGCCGAATCTGAGCCCGAATCGAAGGCGGCCCCAGGACGCTGCTGCCGCGCGGCGTTAAGCCCCCAAAGCACCGCCGCTATCGCCACGGTCAGGCAAGCAAACACCAGCAGCACCCCGATGGGGCGCTCGCCCTCTACAGGCTGTTGATGCCCTCGCTGATAGCGTTCCATAGATCTTGGACCTTGCCCTTAAATGCGACAATGGCAATGATGGCGATCACCACGAGCACGCCGACCAAGATGGCGTATTCGGTGGTGCCCTGCGCACTCTCCTCCTGCAGTAGCTCCCCGGCATGCTGGCGAGCGCGAATTGACTGGCAAACAGCCCAGCTCCAGACCTTGCCAGCAACGTCAGTCATCGTGTTCATGTATTCCTCCCTACATCATCCCGCCTGCTCCCAGCAGCGGGCCCAATATGGACAGAAGCAACGCCGGCAAGATGAGTGTGCCGGTGGGAATCAGCAGCTTGACGGGCGCACGCTCGATCTCGCGCTCGACCGCGGCGCGATGAGCCGCACGGATCTCGCGACTTTGAGCGGCCAGTGTCTCGGCAAGTGGGGCACCCAGGGCGAGCGCCTGTCCCACCGTGATGGCAAAGGTCTCGAGCGCTCGCACGTCCAGGTCGCGCGCGGCGGCCAACAACTCGTCCTCACGCGTGCCCACGCCCACCTGCCACGCCATGCAGGCCCGCTCAAGTCGAAGAGCCAGCACTGACCGGCGGTTGGCGCAGAAAATCTCAAGCGCCGCATCAAACGAAAGACCGGCCGAAAGACCCAAGCGCACAACATCGATCATCTCGGACACTTCGCCGAGCGACACTCGCGCCGGGCCGCCCGCTCCAACCGCGCCCTTCATTCGCGCGGTCAGAGCATCGACC
Organism: Collinsella sp.; assembly: GCA_048201615.1. Lineage (GTDB taxonomy): Bacteria > Actinomycetota > Coriobacteriia > Coriobacteriales > Coriobacteriaceae > Collinsella. The sequence goes on along the minus strand of DBFBFY010000192.1, from coordinate 5,799 downwards.
ACCGAGCGACCCGCGGCAGCGACCAGCACCGCCTCGCGCTTGCAGGCCTCTGCGATCTTGCGTGCATCCGCCCGATCCAAACCCGTCGCGACAAATACACTCAGAGCGCACAGGCAAGCCGCAACTGCAACCGGGGCGCTCATAGCTCCACCCGCATAATGCGCCTGATAACCACCAGGGCAACGGCGTTGAGGGCAAGACCCAGCACCACAGCGCCCGCGCCGGCAGGCGTCGCAAGACCGCGACGAAAATCTGCCGAAAGCAGCGCCAACACCGCGCACATGCCCGTCGGCATCGCCGCGACCATATGCGCAGACATGCGGGCCTGCGACGTCTTAACATCTAGGCGGCGCTTGAGCTCAATGCGCTCCCCCACCATGCTCGACGCCTCGGACAGTAAGTCGGCAAGCGGAGCGCCGGTGCGCTGTGACACCTTAAGCGCCAAGGTCACAAGCGAAAGACCGGGGGCGTCGATGCGCACGAGCAAGTCATCGAGCGCGTCGGTCGCCGAGATGCCGCAATCGATCGCCGCCGCCACCCGCAAAAACTCGGTATGCACCGGTTCTTGCGCATGAGCGCCCACAAAGCGCATGCCCTGAGCCAGCGAATGTCCCGAGGCAAGCGACATGGAAAGTGCGGTAAACGCCTCGGGCATGGCCTCTTCTGCATCGTGTTGCTCGCGCCGGCTCTCAAAGCCATCCCGAGCGGCGCCAACGGCAATCGGAGCAACAAGTCCCAAGGCAAATCCGAGGGGCGATAACGACACCATCGTTAGTAAAATGCAGCAGACACCGCTCGAGAGCAGCAGAAACGCCAAACGCCCCGAAGCATCTTCGATCACGAGGCCAAGGCGATGCGCCGGAGCCAGCGATGCCCACGAACGGGCGATCTTTTTCAGCAGATCGTTTTCCACCAGCTCACGCGGCAGTTTCTCTGCCACCGTCTCGAGCGCCTGACGCGCCAGCTCCGCCGGCGGCACCTGCGGCACACGAGGTTCCGCCCCGCACGCCGTCGCGACAGAAAACCCTGCCAAACCCCCTACGACGAGGGGCACAGCGACCTCCATTCGTCCACCTCCTCTTGTGTGAGCGTCCCCGACCGCAGGCCTTCTGCGATAAACGGCGGCTCGCGGTCAAGCGTCCAGGTGCGCTCGGCGGCATCGAAAGTCACATAGCGCTCGAGCTCTACGCCGCCCGACGCGGCGCGACGCACCCCCGAATACGAGGAGACGAAGCGCCTGCCATCGGCGTGGCGCTCGGACATCACGATGCCGTCGAGCGCCATGGCAATCTGCTCCTCGATGAGCTCGCTCGGCAGATCGATGCCATAACGTGCAAGCAACGTCAGACGCACCACGGTCTCCTGTTCTGAGCCCGCATGAAGTGTGGTGAGCGACCCGTCGTGGCCCGTGTTCATGGCCTGCAACATGTCGCAGCACTCAGCACCGCGCACCTCACCCACCACGATGCGGTCGGGGCGCATGCGCAGGGCATTGGTCACCAGGTCGCGGATCGTCACCGCGCCCTCGCCCTCAATTGAAGCCTCGCGCGCCTCTAGACGCACCACGTGTGGATGATGCGCAAACTTGAGCTCGGCAGAGTCCTCGATCGTCACGATGCGCTCGCCGGTGGAAATCTCGCATGACAACGCGTTGAGCAGGGTGGTCTTACCAGATCCCGTGCCTCCCGCAACCGCCAGGTCCTGTCTCAGCGACACCGCGCATGACAGCAGCTGCGCATACCAAAGCGGCAGCGACCCCAGCCCCACAAGCTCGTCCAGCGAGCAGATGCGGTCCGAGAACTTTCGGATGGTGAGAATCGGTCCGTCAATCGCCACAGGCGGAATCACCGCGTTGACGCGATAGCCCGTTTTGAGGCGGGCGTTGACGATGGGGCTGCGCTCGTCGATACGGCGGCCAAGTGGCGAGATGATGCGGTCGATAAGCACACGGATCTGCTCATCATCCTCAAACGCATGCTCGATGGGGTACAAGACGCCGCCGCGTTCAAAGAAGGCCGAGCGGCAGCCGTTGATCATGATCTCGGTAACGGTGTCGTCCTCGATGAGCGGCTGCAACGGCCCCAAGCCCACCACGTCATCCAAAATCTCGTCGATGATGGTCTCGCGCTCGGGCGTCGCGAGATCGGTCGGCTCCTCAACATTGAGCGCCGCCTCCACCGCGGGACGCAATTCCGAGCGGGCAAGTACCGGGTCGATATAGGCGCTGATACGCGCCACTTCGTCGTAACCCATGCGGTCCATCACGGCGCGCTTAGTGCGTCGTTTCACCGCGCGGCGACGCCCCGCATCTACAGGAGCTGCCGCCGCTGCAGCGCCGGCAGCCTTAATCCTCGTTTGCAGGCTCATCGCTGATCACCCTCGCGCGACCAGGGAAGGCGGATACGCGGGCGTTCGGTGCGCGTTGCACGGTCGGCGACCATATCGCTCCAAGGGCCGACGGCGCACCCCAGTTCCACGAGCATCTCGCGCGTGGCCTCGCGCACGCTGGTCGCAAAAGCGCTGGTCTGCCCCACTGCCTCATCAGCGCGCCCAAACGCCATGAGCGCGGCGAGATCCTGCCCGCCATCGGCGATACGAATCTTGGAGCTCAACGCACAGGCAATCTCAAAGCGCATGGCGACGTCCTCGTCTGCCCCGCGCGCACCGAACCGGTTGAACACGGCGCTCATGCGCGTGCGCGGCACACCTACTCGACTTGCCAGTTCAATGACGCGCGACGCCGATGTCGCGGACGACACCGCAACATCGCCAACGATCAGGCAGCGGTCGCTCGCCGCCACCGCAGCCGCCACGGCGTCGCCCCAAAAGACCGAGGTATCGATAAAGACTACGTCGGATTCGCGACGCAAAACATCAAGCAGTAGCTCCACCGGACGTGCCATGAGCTCGGCTTGCTCGGGCGCCGCAACGGGACCCCAGAGCGTAACGCCTGGCGCCACGCGCATCGATGTGGCTACGATATCCGGCTCGGTGAGCGCGCCCGCCGCCGCCGGCTCGATAAGTGCCGCCATATCGCGCGGAGCATCGACGCCTAACAAGTCGTAAAGGTTTCCAAACATCAGGTCCAGGTCGAGCACGGCGGCACGCAAGCCCAACAGCGACGATGTGTGTGCCATGGTGGCAACGATCGTCGACTTGCCGCAACCGCCCGAACCCGAAATGGCGCAGATGACCGGAGCTCGATGCTGCGGAGCGGCAGCGTCTGCCGGCGGCATCGGAGGCGGCGGGGCGGGCGTCGGCGACAGCGTCCCCGTCTCCCCCGCCGCAACCACACGCTGCGTCCAAGCCGGCATGGCAGCTTGTTCGGTCTGCAAGGCAGGCTCGTTCTGTGCAATCTGCTCATGCTGCATCAGCGACAACTCGCCGCACCCGGCAAAGCCCTCAACTTCGTCGAGTTCATCCGCCAGATTCACGCCGTGCACGTATCCCATATCTACAGCCGGGGAGTCGCCAGCATGCTGTGCCGGCCCTCCAGCGTCATCGTATACAAGGGGGTTCCGGGGGCGCCGACCATGCTCGGCTTCCGCTTTTCCATAATCATCAACACGCGGGCCTCTTGTAGCGCGAGGCGCCCCGGGTTCCCTATCAACAAAAGCATCGGGCTCAATCGTCATGCGCCGATCGGAATCAACCGCTCCCTCGCCCGCGCGCCCGTTGCCGCATATACTGTGCGCAGCGATGACCTCGGTCGCCCCCGCGCGAAACAGTCCCTCGATATCCGACGGATCGAGCGCTTCTATCAACACGACCACGCGACTCACGCGGCCTTCGGCCGTCAGGCGCGCAACAGTCTTGCGCACATCTTCGATATCAAACAGAGACGCCGCGATGATGGCAGCCCCGCGGCGCGACGGAAACGCCCGCGCCATGGAAACCAGCCCGTCCAGGTCACCCACGCGAAGCACCTGTGCACCCGCATCACGGCCCTCGACTTCCTGCTGCAACAGCCCGTAATCGCCGCACGCGCAGCACGCAAGCCAGATCGCCTTCATCACTCGTCGCCTCCGCTCTTTTTGCCGCGCGCCGTGGCGGGAATCGTCAAGCTGACCGTTCCCTTGCCCGAGGCTCCCAGCAGTTCCTTGACGTCTTCGGGGTCAGCCGCCAGCGTCACCCATTCGATCTTGCCCTCGCGCGTGGCACCGGAATTCTCACTGGTATCGATCACGTGCGCGCCGCACAGTCGATCGGTTACGCCATCTTTTTGCACGTACACGTCCACATAGCTGCCCACGCCCGTGGCACCGCCGACCGAGTGCTCGGCATCGACCGCCACCGAAACGGCGACCTTGCCCTTAGGCACCTCGAGCTTGTGGCTCTCGGCCTTGGTGTAGACATTGCAGATCACGGCGTTTTTGGGAATACGCGAAGTCGTCACGTCGCCGCGCACCTGGCGCAGCTCGGTCGCCGCGTCACGCGGCAGCAGGCTCGTCAGCCATTCCTGGGTTATGACATTGGTCTCATCGAGGGTCTCGCCCACATCGATATCGCGCGCCGCGACGCATACCTCGACGCGATCGCCACCGTACTTGGCCAAGGTCTCAGCCTGGACCTGTTCGGCTTGCGAGCGGATCGACGAGCCGTAAACCATGCAGAGCAGAGCAGCGAGCACGCCCGCGACCAGACTGATGGCGATGCGCTTGCTCTTGTTCACGGCCGCTCCTCTCATGGCAGTGCCGGGCGAATGCCCGTACCACCATTGTCTGGGCGGTCAGAGTGCAAAGCGGCGCAATCGCGATCTTGGTTTTCGATGTCAAACCAATCGCCGACCAAAAGCTGACCAGCCCGTCAAGCTCATGGCAAGGTTTTGGTCAGCACGTCAGCAAACTGCATGTTTCGAGGCTTTTCCGCAGCAAAAAAGCCGTCTCCCGAACAGTTGGGAGACGGCTGTCATAGGAAAAATCAATTACAGATGAACATCGGGATCGAGTATTTGAGCGCTCACGCGCATGGATGACGCCAGGTTTTGGAACGTTTCCAGCCGCAGGCTGTCGATCTGCCCGGCGTCCTCGGCCTCGCGAACGGCGCAGCCCGGCTCATGGGTATGTGTGCAATCGCCAAACCGGCACGCGCGCGATGCCTCGACAATCTCGGGGAAGGCGCGCGCCAGACCCCGCTCGTGACCCACGAGCGGTAGACTGCGCAGGCCCGGGGCATCGGCGATCACGCCGGCGTCGCCCGGCAGCGCCACCATCACGCGCGCGACGGTAGTGTGACGGCCCTGGTCGTCGCGTTCGCGCACACCGCCGGTCGCCAACGTATCGTGGCCCAGCAGTGCATTGAGCAGCGTCGACTTGCCGGCACCCGACTCGCCCAGAATCATGGCGCAGCTCCCGGCAGGCACGCAGGCACGGACCTCGTCCAGGCCGCGGCCCTCGGCAGAGGACGTCACGATCACGCGCACGTCCGGACCCACCAGGCGGCGCACGCGGTCCAGATCGCGCTCGAGCTCCTCGGCATCGCAGCGGTCAGCTTTGGTAAGCACCACCACCGGCTCGGCATCGCAGTCAAGCGCCAACACCAGCGAGCGCGCCACGCGGTCGAGCAGCACCTCACCGGCACCGAGCGCCTGCACGATTAGCACGCTATCCACGTTGGAGCAGAGCACCTGGCGCTCTCCACGGGCACGGCCGCGCCAACGCTCAAAGCTCGTACGGCGCGGCAGCACGCACTCAATCACGCCCATATCGTGCCCGGGAGCGCGGCGCACCGCCACACGGTCGCCCACGGCAGGCAGCAGGACCTCGTCCTCGCCGCGCGACTTGGCAAACCCCACGGCAT
>DBFBFY010000191.1:0-4002 GCA_048201615.1 Collinsella sp. | reverse complement strand
TTGGGTCAATCTCTTTGGTGCATCCATAGACGGCCGTCCCTCTCTATCACGCGATATGCGAAATTACGCCATTCTCAATGCTGATTTTACGCTACTTTCAATGTAGTTTTTACGCCATGACAGATGTAGTTTTTACGCCATTTTCATTGAAGGTTTTACGCTTGGCATCCTTAGCGCGACGCTCGCTCAACCCCTGACCACCGGATTGCCCGAATTCCGGGATGCTGTCTCCGCTCCAAACAAAAGGCCCCAGCTCGCGATGGAGCCGGGGCCAAAGGCGCAGCGTATGTAGTTGATGCTGAGCGCGAACGGCCCGTCAGCAATGGTCGTCCGCGCCCTACCCTACCCGCGGTGACGGGCGCGGCTGTAGGGCGTATCCACCATGGGCAGATCCGGACGCAGCTTGCCGTCGAATGCGCGATAGGCGTTCTGCACGGCGGGCGCCGTGGGGATCGTTGCGATCTCGCCGATGCCCTTGCCGCCGTATGCCACGGGCAACAGCTCGTCCTTCTCCACGTAGATGGCGTGGATATTCGGGATCTCGGGCGCACGGAACAGCCCGAGCGTGCCGTACCTGGCCTGGGGTACGCAGTCCTTGAGCGGCCAGTCCTCGGTAAGCGCATAGCCCATACCCATGAGCACGCCGCCTTCAATCTGGCCCTGGATGGAGATGGGGTTGACCACCTTGCCGGAATCGTGCGCAGCATAGACCTCGCTCACGCGGCCGTCATCGTCCAGAATGACCACATGCGTGGCAAAACCGTAGCAGATGTGGCTCTTGGGGTTGGGAACGTCGGCGCCCAGCTTGTCGGTCGGCTCCAGATACACGTAGCCAAACTCGCACCCCTCGAGCGCCTTGATGGCGGCCGCAGGATCCTGAGGATGCATGCCCTGGCCGGCGACGAGTTCCTGCGTGTGCAGCTGATAGGCGCGACCGTCGTCGTACTCGATCTTGACGCCGTCGCCATGCGCGCTCACGGGAGTATCGGGTGCAGGCTTGCCGGCCTCGATGTCAAGCATGGCATCGCGCAGCAGGAAGGCGGCACCGCGCACGGCCTCGCCGGTCACGACCGTCTGACGCGAGCCAGACGTGGTGCCGGAGTCGGGAGCGTTCTCGGTGGAGCACTCGCCATTGGCGATGCAGCGAAGCGGCAGACCGCAGGCCTCGGCAACGTCTTGCAAAAAGACGGTGTTACAGCCCTGGCCGATGTCGGACGTGGCGGCGTAGACCACGGCGCGGCCATCCTCGATGCGGATCTTGCAGCGGCCGGCATCGGGCAGGCCCACGCCCACGCCGGCGTTCTTCATGGCGCAGGCGATACCGGCGTGTCCGGGATGCGCGTAGTAGGCATCCTTGACCTCGAGCAGCGTCTCCTTCAGCGCCGTGGAACAGTCGGCAATCTGGCCGTTGGGCAAAACTTCGCCCGGCTCGATGGCGTTACGGTAGCGGATCTCCCACGGATCCAGGCCGACCTTCTCGGCCAGCAGGTCGATCAGGCTCTCGAGCGCAAACTCGGACTGGCAAACGCCAAAGCCTCGGTACGCACCGGCGGGCGGGTTGTTGGTGTAGTAGCCAAAGCCGCGAATGTCGGTATTCTGGTACTTGTAGGGGCCGACGGCATGCGTACAGGCGCGCTCGAGCACCGGGCCGCACAGCGACGCGTAGGCGCCGGTATCAAAGTTGATCTCGCAATCCAGGCCGGTAAAGTTGCCCTCGGCGTCGCAGCCCAGCGTAAAGGTGCCGTCCATGGCGTGGCGCTTGGGATGGAACGCGAGCGACTCGGCACGCGTGAGCTTGCACTTCACGGGACGCTGGAACTTATATGCGGCGAGCGCGGCCAGATGCTGGATGGACACGTCCTCCTTGCCGCCAAAGCCGCCGCCCACGAGCATGGTCTCGACGACCACGCGCTCGGGCTCGCTATCCCAGCCAAACATGTGGGCGCACTCTTTACGCGTGTCGTAGGCGCCCTGGTCGGTCGACTGCACCTTGACGCCGTTCTTGTACGGGAAGGCGACGGCGCACTCGGGCTCCAAGAAAGCATGCTCGGTAAAGGGCGTAGTAAAGCGCTGCGTCACGGTGAACGCGCTCTCCGCCAGCGCCTTGGCGGCGTCGCCACGCGTCACATGGCGGCTCTGGCACACGTTGTCCTTGAGCTCCACCGTGTTGCCAAAGGCAAAGAAACTGTCATGCAGGCGCGGGGCGTCGGCAGACCTGGCCTCGGCGATGTTGCGCACGGGCTCCAGCGGCTCGTAATCGATCTTTACGAGCTTCTTGGCCTTCTCGAGCGTCGCCTCGTCCTCGGCAACCACCAGCGCGATGGCGTCGCCCACGCAGCGGGTGATATCGCCCTGGGCGATCATGACGTCCCAGTCCTGGATAAGGTGGCCGACCTGGTTGACCGGCACGTCCTCGGCTCGCAGGATGCCCACCACACCGGGCAGGGCCTCGGCCTTGGAGGTGTCGATGGAGAGCACGCGGGCGCGCGGATACTTGGAGCGAACGGCGCTGGCATAGGTCAGGCCCGGCTGATCGAGCTCGTCGATGTCGTCGGGATACTTGCCCTCGCCGAGCACCTTCTTGCGCACGTCGATACGGAAGGCGCGCTTGCCCACGCCGTAGTCATCGCCGCGCTCCAGATCCTCGTCGATCTGCTTTTCGCCACGGAGCACCGCAGCTGCCAGCGAGATGCCCTCGATAATCTTCTTGTAGCCGGTGCAACGGCAGACATTGCCGCGGATGGCGTACTTGATCTGCTCCTCGGTGGGCTCGGGGTCCTCGGCGATGAGCGCTGCACCCGCCATGACCATGCCGGGGATGCAAAAGCCGCACTGCACGGCGCCCACGGCGCCAAAGGCGTACACGAAGGCCTCGCGCACGTCCTCGGGCAGGCCCTCGACGGTCACGATGTTGCGACCGGCGGCAAGAGCAGTGGTCAGTACGCACGCCTTGACGGCCGCACCGTCCACGTGGATGGTGCAGGTACCGCACGCGCCCTCGGAGCAGCCGTCCTTGGCGGAGTGAATGTGCAGGTCGTCGCGCAGGTAGCGCAGCAGCGGTTTGTTTTGGGTCGTCGTGCGCTCGACGCCGTTAACGGTAAAAGTGAATTCCTGTGCCATGGTGATTCCCTTCTACACGCCGGCGGCGATGCCGGTGCGGTCGTGGATAGCGCCATGCGGGCAGACGACGGCGCACATGCCACACGACAGGCAGTCCGCGCCGTCGATATGGGCGCAGTTGTCCTCGATGCGGATAGCGCCGGCGGGGCACTTTTTGGCGCACATGCCGCAACCGATGCAGCTCGTGTCGCAGATCTTGCGGGCAATGGCGCCCTTATCGGTGTTGTTGCAGCGCACCAGGATGTTCTGGTAGCCGGGAACGAAGGCAATCACGCGCTGCGGGCACGCCATGCCGCACAGGCCACAGCCCGTGCACTTGGAGCGGTCCACACGGGCGACGCCGTCGACCAGCGCGATGGCACCGTGGGGGCAGGCCGTAACGCAAGCGCCACAGCCAATGCAGCCTTCGCTGCAGCGGGCGTCGCCGCCTGCGGAAGCACAGCCGCTTCCGCAGGCAACGTAGGCCACGTGATGTTGAATGGATTTGGCCATAAGAGACTCGCCTATTTCTTAAGAAGGTACGAATAGTTGTCGCGCACGGCCCTGATGGTCAGGCGGACGGCCTCGGGCAGACCGGTGTTGACGGCATCGACCGAGACGGTGCGGACCGTGCCGGCGACGCGGACCTTAAAGTGGTCCTCGTCCACGGCCAGGAAGCCCTCGTTCTCGGAGTTCTCCATGTCCTCCTCGCTCCAGAACAGGGTGAGCTTGTCCTTGTAGGGACGACCCTCCTGGTAAGGGCAGAACACGGCGCAGTTGCCGCACTCGTTGCACATGCCGTCGACATGGACGACCTGATGCTTGGCCAGGCCCGGCACCTTAATTGCCACGTTGGCGCGGTTGGGGCACACGTCGCAGCAGACCTCGCACACCGAGCCGCAG
>DBFBFY010000190.1:0-2560 GCA_048201615.1 Collinsella sp. | reverse complement strand
GAGGAGCTCTAGGATGGCAGACGTCAAGAAAATCGCCACGCGCGTAAGCTACGGCGAGGCCCTCGTCGAGCTCGCCAACGAGCACGATGACTTTGTGGTCCTCGACGCCGACCTGGCCGCCGCCACGCAGACCGGCAAGTTCAAGGCTGCCTGCCCCGACCGCTTCTTCGATGTGGGCATTGCCGAGAGCAACCTGATGGGTGTTGCCGCCGGTATCGCAACCACCGGCCGCGTTGCCTTCGCGAGCAGCTTTGCCATGTTCGCCGCCGGCCGCGCCTTTGAGCAGGTCCGCAATTCCATCGGCTACCCGCACCTTAACGTTAAGATCGGTGCCACGCACGCCGGTATCTCGGTGGGCGAGGACGGCGCCACGCACCAGTGCTGCGAGGATATCGCCCTCATGCGTGTTATCCCCGGCATGACCGTGATTGTTCCCGCCGACGACGTCGAGGCCCGCGCCGTGACGCGCGCCGCCTACGAGTGCGACGGCCCCGTGTACATGCGCTTCGCCCGTCTGGCCTCGCCGGTCATCAACGATTCCGAGACCTACAAGTTCGAGCTGGGCAAGGGCATCGTCATGCGCGAGGGCACCGACGTCACCATCATCGCCTGCGGCCTGATGGTCGGCGAGGCGCTCGAGGCCGCTGAGCAGCTTGCTGCCGAGGGCATCGATGCCGAGGTCATCAACATGCACACCATCAAGCCCATCGATGCCGACCTGATCGTCAAGAGCGCCACCAAGACCGGCCACGTCGTGACCGTCGAGGAGCACTCCGTGATCGGTGGCCTGGGCAGCGCCGTTGCCGACGTTCTGTGCGGGCAGTGCCCGACGCCGCTTAAGAAGATCGGCGTCAACGACACCTTCGGCGAGTCCGGCCCGGGTGCCGAGCTCCTGCACAAGTACGGCCTGGACGCTGCCAACATCGTGGCGACCACCAAGGAGTTCTTGGCCTAAGGCATTTTGCTTTGGCCTTGACCTGAGAGCCGTTCCCGCATTGGATAATAAATAAGCCGGGGTGCCTTCTGTGTGGGGCACCCCGGCTTTGTGTTTAGGAGAGGCAGAGAAGAAGCTAGAGGAGCTTCACGGTCGGGGCCAGGGTGTTGGCGAAGATGTCGTCTGGCCAGAAGACCGCTGCGACGTTAGGGTCATTTGCCGCAACTATTTCAGCAAGAATGGAGTCGTAGGAGATCGTCCCCAACGATTGGAGGTCGATTATCTCGCGTGCGGCATCATCTGAACACAAGTTAAGACGATATTCAGCTTTTGATAAATGGTCTTGCCCCGCATCAAAGGCCCAACGATAAATTACTAGTTTTACATAGTGGTTTTCGTCGAGCTTGATGTCGCGAATACGGCCGCACTCGATATCTCCCGCGTTTCCATACGGTTCATTTTTCATGGCAAGATATCCAAGCTCTTTATCTGGAAAGGCAGTCGAGTACAGCCCTATCGCATCTCCGTCGACTTCTGCTGTCACCCTGCCATCCCAATACTCGGGCAGGTCGACGCTAAAGGTTTGGGCCTCGATGTGGCGTGCGGCGGCTTTGCGCTGTTCCTCGGCCTGGCGCGCCGCTTCCTCTTCGGCGGCTTTCTTGGCCGCGACGGCGGTGTCGCGGCGGTTCGTTGCGGCGTGTTGCAGCGCATCGACGTTGGGCGCGTCCTTGCCCTTATATGCCATGGCGAGTGTCACGGCGTCATTGATATCGTCGTCGGTCACGTCGACAGCATCGATGGGCGTAAAGTCCAAAACCGAATCCTGCTCGGCGAGCTCGCCCAGGTCAATCTTTTCGCCCTTGGCAAAGGCATCGTCGATCGTAAGCTCGGCCTTTGTGCAAGGCACCTGGTAGATGGTGCCGTCGGCGGCGATAGGGGAGCCTGCCGCCTTGAGCGTGTACTTGCCCTGGATAAGCTTGATGCCCGAGCCGTCAGAAGCGACATATTCGACCTTGTCGACCTTCTTTCCGTCGACCGTCTTGCCCTTTACGCGCACCGGCACACGCGAGGCGCCGTTATCGGTGTCCCACCCTTCAGCCTTTACGCTCACCACGAGCGCATGCTTGGAATGCGCCGACTCATACTGCTCCTGCTCCTGAACATGCTGCTGATACAGGTGATACGCCAACCCACCGCCCCCGCCAACAACGATTACCGCCGCGCAGACGATAGCGATCACGACGCCTTTCTTAGGCTTCTTACCGGGAGCGGGCGAACCCACAGGTGCCGGCGCAGCCGCAGGGCTGGCTGTGGGCATAGCCTGTGTCCCGTCAAGCGCAGCCCCGCATTCCACGCAAAACTGAGCCTCATCAGCAAGCTCAGCACCACAATAAGGACAAACCATATCAACCTCCAGCAAGCTTGGAACCATCCATCTAGCTCAACTGTAAAGCGAAAATCCCAATCCAAGTTGCGCAACAATGAGCCCCAATATAAGTTGCGGTGAAATAGGGACTGATTAGGGCTTTGGGGGTGCGGACAGAAAGTTGGACCGTGAAGCGGTTCGGACTGGAGGTTCGCATGTACAGCAGGGAGAAGGTCGAGCTCTTCCTCCTGGCGACGGAG
>DBFBFY010000189.1:0-2608 GCA_048201615.1 Collinsella sp. | reverse complement strand
TTATTCCGCTCATGCGGACGCATGCCGGTGCCTATCTTTTGGCGCTCGGTATCGGCCTTGCCTTTAGCCTCATCTTTTTTGTTAGTTTTCGAGCACTCATCTTGATCTATGACCTTAAGACGCCGGGCCGCGAGGATCATGTCGCCAATCGCGCGGCAATCGATCATTTAACGGGAAGCGGCTTTGCCAAAGAGCAATCTCCCAATGACGAGGTCAATAGTCAATCCGATCAAGATCACGTCCTCGCTGAGCGGGTAATTCAGCTTTTAGGTGGCGTTGGCAATATTGCGGGCGCAACCAACTGCGCCACGCGCCTGCGCGTCGAGGTCGCAGACCCTTCCATCGTTGCAGATAACGCGTCGTTTGTCGCGGCGGGCGCCAAGGGCCTCATCATTACGGGCAAGACCGCCCAGGTGATCATCGGCATCTCCGTTCCCCGCGTTAAAGAGCATTTTGACCAGATCATGGGCCTCGAACCGGGTTTTGCATTCGCCGCCTCGCCTTCTCATGCCGCCGACGCCACCAAAAAGCATGGCAATGTCTGCTTCTTCGACATCGACGGTACGCTCGCCTGGCAAGATCCCAGACTTGCCCAGGAGCTTCCCGAGGGCGAGCGAGATCTCTCCCCCTATCCCAACGAGACGGTTGCACAGGCAATTCGCACGTTTGTCGCCAACGGCAACAAAGCCTTTATCTGTACGGGGCGCACCCTCAGCTGCATCCATCCCAAGCTGCTCGAGCTGCCGTGGGCAGGCGTCGTGTGCCTCGCGGGCGGTTACGCCGAACTCGAGGGGCGTATCGTGCGAAATGCAGCCATAAACCCTGGTCTGCTACAGCGCCTCGCCCCCTATCTCGAGCAATCGGGCGAGGTCATTCGCTTTGAGGGCATCGATCGCGTCGTGCGCATGAGTGCAGATGCCCCCGAGACGTACGACTACGCACGCACCGTGGGCGACGCCGTCACGCAACTTGAGCACTACAACGCCTATAAAATTCTTATGTCCACACCACTTGCCAACCGCATCGCCCAAGATGAAGAGCTTGGACCTCTGCTCTGCCTCAACGAGCTCGAGCTCGAGGTCACAGAAATCTCGCCGCGCGAGTGCACCAAACGGGCCGGAATCAAGGCTGTGCTTGACGCCCTGGGACCAGACCACGGCACCGTATATGGCATTGGCGACGCGAGCAACGACATCGCCCTCATGGAGGCGGTCGATGTTGGCATCGCCATGGGCAACGCGCCGGACTTCCTCAAGGAAAAGGCCGACTACGTAACCGACAGCTTCGACCACGACGGCGTCGTCACCGCGCTCGAACACTTTGGGCTTATCTAGCCGAGCCCCTCGCCGCGTTTGCGACCGCAAGACTCAATCGTCTTCAACCGCCGCGCTCGACGCCCCAATGTGGCAATATGTTGTCTGCATAATGCAACAGTGCAACCTAAGAAAGAATGCGAGAACCCGTGTCCAGTCCGTTTACCAGCTTTTTAGCCCAGCACTTTGACCAGATTAACGACTATCTGGCCACGTTTTTTGACGGACAGGCGACTTCCGCCGATATCGAGCGTTACCTGTATACCCCGCTCTCGGCATTTACGGCCAATGCCGGCAAGCGCCACCGCCCGCTCATCTGCATGCTCGCCGCGACCGCAGTGGGCGGTAGCTTTGAGAGCGCCCGCAGCGCCGCGGCAGCCATCGAGCACTTTCAGTCGGGCGCGCTGATCCACGACGACATCGCCGACAACGGCCAACTGCGCCGCGGCAAGCCCTGCATGCACCTTACCGAGGGCACGGGACTCGCCATCAACTGCGGCGATTTAGCGCTCACCATGGTCACCAAGACGGTTCTCGACGACCCCACGCTCGAGGCAGACGTGAAACTCCGCGTGCTCCACGAGCTCACCGAGATGATCGTCCGCACCATTGAGGGCCAGGCACTCGACTTGGGCTGGGTCCGCGATGGGCGCTTTGACATCTCGGTCGACGATTATCTGGACATGGCAACGCACAAGACCGCGTACTACAGCGGAGCCACGCCACTTGCCGCCGGAGCCATTATCGGCGGCGGCAGCGAGGAGCAGATTGAGGCGCTGCGCGCCTTTGGCCTGCACACGGGCCTTGCCTTCCAGATCCAAGATGATCTGCTCAACTTGATCGGCACCAAAGAGGCCGCCAACAAGGACTTCCGCACCGACATCACCGAGGGCAAGCGCACGCTTGTCGCCGTACACGCCCTCTCTGATGAACGCTACCACGACGAGGTCGAGGCAATCCTTTCCTCGGGCACCGAGGATCCCGCGCAACTCGCACGCGCCGTGGAGATCTTCCAAGAGACCGGCTCCATCGATTACGCCCACACTTACGCGCTCGACCTGACCGCTAAGGCCAAAGCGGCCATCGAGAACGTTGAGCTTGATCCGCACGCACGCGAGCTGTTCCTCTCCATGGCAGATTTCTTTGTGGAGCGCCTTAACTAACGGGGGTTATAAAACCTGTCAGCAGCGTATTTAGGCACAACTTGCTACACTGTTGAGTGCATGTTTATGCATCCCTTTGCGTTGTCTATCCGACAGACGCTCAAATAGTACGAATGGTACGCCGAAAGGGGT
>DBFBFY010000188.1:0-3923 GCA_048201615.1 Collinsella sp. | reverse complement strand
CCCATGAGCGAAACACCCATGGTGATGGTCCTGATGTCGAGGTTCTGCTCCTCAACCATGCCGCGGGTTTCCGCGATTTCTGCGGGCGTGATCGCCATCCTTGCGCTCCTATCTGCCAAAACGAGCATAGTCTTATCTATTCTAACGTGCCGCACGTGCCAAGTGGCGCATGCGGCACGTTTTGGTGCTCGGTTGTTTCCGTTGTGTTACTGCCCAAAGACCTCTTCGGCGATGCGCGCGCTTTCGGCGGCGTCCTTGGCGTAGTAGTCTGCGCCAATCTGTTTGGCGTATTCGGGGGTGAGCACGGCGCCGCCTACGATGATCTTGACGCCCGGCACCTCGGCATGAAGCAGCTTGATGGTCTCCTCCATGGCGACGACCGTGGTAGTCATAAGCGCCGAGAGGCCGACGAGCTTAATGTCACGCTCCTGCACGGTCTTGAGCACCTCCTGCGGGTCGACGTCGCGGCCTAGGTCAAAGACGGTATAGCCGTAGTTATCGAGCAGCATCTTGACGATGTTCTTACCGATGTCGTGGATATCGCCCTTGACGGTGGCCACGCAGATCTTGCCCTTGTCGGCAATCTCGCCGGCGGGCATCAGACGCTTGATGGTGTCGAAGCCCACGCGTGCGGCCTCGGCCGAGGCCATGAGCTGCGGCAAGAAGAACTTGCCCTGGTCAAAGAGGACTCCGACCTCGTCGAGGGCGGGGATAAAGTGATTGTTGATGAGGTCCATGGCGTCGTGATCTGCCAGCAGACGCTCAGTCTCGGCCGCGATTTCGCCTTTGCGGCCCGAGACGACCATGTGGCGGATGGGGTCGTCATCGGCGCTTGCGGTGGTGCTTGCGGCAGGCGCGGCATCGCTCGATACTGACTGAGCGGCCGCCGGGTTCGCGGCGATCTTGTACGGATCGGTCCAGCCGGCGTAGCGCTCGATGTATCCGGTCGAGCCCTCGTCCTCAACGCTCAGGACGCGATAGCTGTAGACGGTATCCATAAAGCGCTTGGAACCCGGGTTCATGATGGGGGCATCCAGACCTGCACCAAAGGCGGCGGCCAAAAAGACCGAGCCCAGCAGCGGCCGCGCGGGCAGGCCAAAGCTGATGTTCGATACGCCGAGTGCGCACTTGACGCCCAGGCGCTCCTTGCACAGAGACATGGCACGTAGAATCTGCTCAGCCTGGCGCTGGTTGGTCGAGGCGGTCATGACCAGGCAGTCGATGAGGATGCGGTCCGGGCCGATGCCGTAACGGGCGGCCTCGGCCACGATGCGCTCGGCGATGGCGAAGCGGGCCTCGGCGGTATCGGGGATGCCGCCCTCGTCGAGCGTAAGGCCGACGACGTTGGTGCCATAGTGGGCCACCAGCGGAAAGATCTCACCCATGATCTGTTGTTTGCCATTGACCGAGTTGATGATGGGCTTGCCGGCGTAGCGGCGCACGGCGGCCTCGACGGCTGCGGGGTCGGTGGAGTCGATCTGCAGCGGCAGCAGCGTGGAGCCCTGGAGCTGCTCGGTGGCCTGCTGGATGACCTTGACCTCGTCGATCTCGGGCAGGCCCACGTTGACGTCCAGGATGTCGGCGCCCTGCTCCTGCTGGCTGATGCCCTGACTCACGACGTAGTCCAGGTCGCCGTCGCGCAGGGCCTGCTGCAGGCGCTTTTTGCCGGTGGGGTTGATGCGCTCGCCGATGACGGCGATCTTGTGGCCGTCGCAGGGGAGGTCCACGACCGTCTGGGCGCTCGTGACCGACATGCTGGGCTTGCGGTGGCGCGGGCTGGGCGTGTGGTTGTCGATAAGCGTGCGCAAGGCCGCCATGTGCGCCGGCGTGGTGCCGCAGCAACCGCCCACGACGCTCACGCCGTCCTCGATCATGCCGGCGACGGCCTCGGCGTACTCGGGTGCCTGGATATCAAAGACGGTATTGCCGTCATCGTCCACGCGGGGCAGTCCCGCATTGGCCTGCACCATAACGGGCTTGTCGGTGACGGTGAGCATGCGCGCGGCGAGCCCTCGGAGCTCGGCCGGGCCCTGGCTGCAGTTGATGCCCAGGACGTCGGCGCCGATGGCGTCGAGGGTGATGGCGGCGACCTCGGGGCTCGTGCCCAAGAAGGTGCGGCCGTCTTCCTCAAAGGTCATGGTGGCAAAGACGGGCAGGTCGGAGTTCTCGCGGCAGGCGAGGACGGCCGCCTTGATCTCGGCCAGGTCGGTCATGGTCTCGATAATAAAGAGGTCGACGCCCGCAGCGACGCCGGCGCGCACCTCCTCGGCAAAGAGGTCGTAGGCCTCGTCAAAGCTGAGGGTGCCCAGGGGGCGCAGCAGGGCGCCGATGGGGCCGATGTCGCCGGCGACGTAGCGGGCGCCGGCCTCGCGGGCGCAGGTGACTGCCGCGGCAAAGACGTCTGCCACGGTGGCGGCGCCGTCGAGCTTGTGGGCGTTGGCGCCAAAGGTGTTGGCGGTGATCACGTCACAGCCAGCTTCGACGTACTGACGCTGGATATCGGTGATGACCTGGGGTTCCTCAAAGTTGAGCAGTTCGGGCAGGGCGCCTGCCTTCATGCCGGCGGCCTGCAACATGGTGCCCATGCCGCCGTCAAACAGCAGGTGCCCGGTGCCCTCGATGGCGGCACGCAGGCGATCGTCCTTAATGCGAAGGTCATCGATCGTGCGCGTTTTGTACGCGGCACCGTTGCAGCGCGCAGCATTGACGGGTGCCGCCAGCGCGGCACCGTCCAGATCATGAGTGATAAGCGGAGTAAACATCGATGGCTCCTAATGGCTGGAATAGCAGGTGGTGTGGGCGGCGCGGAAGCGGCAGTGCTCGCGCATGCGGCAGATATTGCAGGTGGGGCGGCTCTGGGCGTCGTGGACTTCGCCGTCGAACAGACCAATCACCGCGGTCACGCTCTTGGTGGGCATGAGCAGGCTGGTGGGGGTGACGGTCAGGCCGATGAGCCGCGTGGCGTTGAGCGCATTGACGATCGCGCGCTGGGCCGAAAGCGGGCAGTCGCCGTAGCCGGGACTAAAGCGCCAGTTGCCGGCGAGCCCATGAACGGCGGCGCCCGTCTTGACCTGCTGGTCCATTTGCTCGACGGCGGCTTCCACGTAAGCGGAGCACGCGGCGTCGAGCACGGCGCCCTCCAGGGGATGTTGGGCTCCCGTGGTGCGCAGGCGACGCTCGGCGTCCATGCCGAGGGTGCATGCCATGAGCGCGGCAAAGCGGGCGTCTTTGAGATGTCGATAGATATCGCGACCGCGCAGCTCAACGTTGGTGCCGACCAAGCGAATGCAAGGCTTGCCCTGCTCGTCCACGCCCGTGGCATCGACGGCAAATACGCGGCGCACGCCACGGGGCTCAATGTCCAGTTCCAGACGTTCAACGACAAGCTCAATACGTCGTGACAGTTCGGGCTCAATCTGCTGGCCGCCGTAACCCAGATACCGCAGCATCTCGGCACGGTCGACACGGGGATGGTGCGCAGCATCGACACGGTAAAGCGCCGGCGACGCAAGGTCGGCCGGCACTTCGACAGTGGTTGTATCGATGTGCGGTTTTTCCATTACCCCAGGCGCTCCATAATGGTCGCGGCGATCGCAGGACGGTTCATAGTGTACAGGTGCAGGCCGTCGGCGCCGTGCTCCTTGAGGTCGCAAAGCTGGCGGGCTGCATAATCTACACCAGCTGCCTGCAGGCTCTCGGGGTCATTCTCGTACTTGGCGAGAATCTTGATGACGGGGGAGGGCAGCGACGCGCCGCACATAAAGACCATGCGGCTGATCTGTGACTTGCCCATAAACGGCATGATGCCCGCGGTAATGGGCACGGTGATGCCGGCCTTGTCGGCAAGCTCGCGAAAACGGTAGAAGCACTCGTTATCAAAGAAGAGCTGCGTCACAAAGAAGCTCGCGCCGGCGTCCTGTTTT
>DBFBFY010000187.1:0-3475 GCA_048201615.1 Collinsella sp. | reverse complement strand
AGCTTGGGGTTGTCGGGTCTGGATGGACGCCATCCGTACGATCTTTCGGGCGGGCAGCGTCAACTGCTTGCATTGGCAAAACTGCTGCTAATCGGCCCCGAACTGCTATTGCTCGATGAGCCCACCAAGGGTCTAGACCTGGCCAGCCGCCGCATCATCGCCCGCGCCCTGCGTGATCATGCGAAGGCTGGCGGCACCGTCATCATGGCCACGCACGATCTGGATTTTGCCGAGCAGGTTGCCGATGACGTTGCCATGATGTTTGACGGCGAGATTGCCTGCATGGAGCCGCCGGCCGACTTCTTTGTCGACAACGTGTTTTATAGGGCGTGATGGGATGACGGATTATCGCGTCGCGCGCCTGCTCGCAAAACTGGAGATCCCGCTGCTGCTGGCGGTGCCAGCCGTGATGGCTGCGGCGTTGCTGGCGGGCGTTGAGCAGGCGGCACTTGCCATGCTTGTCGTGGTGGCGCTGGTGCTCGCGCTGTTCTTTGCGGGCTACGAGGCGTCGCGCCCGGGCTTACGCCAAATTATGCCAACGCTGGTTCTGGCGGCGTTGGCTGCGGCGGGGCGCATTCTGTTTGGCCCCATTCCCGACTTTAAACCGGTGAGCGCCATCGCCATTATCGCGGGGGCGACGCTTGGTCGCCGCAATGGTTTTATGGTCGGTGCGCTGGCGGCGCTGACCAGCAATTTCTTTTTTGGACAGGGCATGTGGACGCCGTGGCAGATGTATGCCTGGGGTCTGGTTGGCTATGTTGGCGGCGTGCTGGCGCATGCGGGCGCGTTCGACCGTGCGGATGGAACCGTGCGCATGCCGGCGCTACTGACCTACGGTTTTGCTTCGGGTTTGCTATACGGCGTTGTGATCAACGCCTACGACATCATCGGTTTTGTACAGCCGCTCACCTGGGCAGGCGCCGTAGCGCGTCTTGCTACGGCGGTGCCGTTCGATATCACACACGGACTCGCGACCTGCGTGTTTTTGGCCGCCCTGTACAGGCCCTGGTGTCGCCGCATCAACCGAGTCGTCGTGAAGTACGGGCTGTAGTGGCGGTTGCGCCGGGGCGAGAATCAATACTGACTTGGTGTCATATCAAAACTATGCCGGTTTACGGGGCTGGATTGACACAGACCGACCATACCGGCATTTTTCGAAAATAGACGAGCCACCTACCTGCGGTTTTATTTTGCTCGAATTGCGTGTGGTTAGGGATCTGCGATTCAGCCCCGTAAACCGGCATGGTTTTGGAATGGCCGGCTGATATGGCGGGCGTCGCGGCCCTCAGAGAGCCAAATCGATCCGCTTTCTTCCGTCCCCAGACGTCCCCAGGGAATCAGTTGACGGCGCTTACCACGAAACTGGCCCATCTACTACGTTTAGCTTGATATCCCCGACCATGACCGCGTTTTATGAAAAACCGCAGGCTTTCTACCTGCGGTTTTCTTTTTGCGTTGTTCGCTGTGGTTGAGGGTGGTGGCTTAAACGTAGTAGATGGGCCAGTTTCGTGGCAAGTGGGCTACGTGGATGCCCTCGCGAGGTGAAAATGACCCCTTTTCCTCCGTCCCCGGGGGATCATGGGGGTTAGAGCTCCAGGGCGAGGGTGACGGGGCAGTGGTCGCTGCCGAAGATGTCGCCGCGGATACCGGTGCCGCGTACGTTGCCGGCGATTGCGTCGCTCACCAGGAAGTAGTCGATGCGCCAGCCTGCGTTGTTCTTGCGGGCATTAAAGCGGTAGCTCCACCAGCTGTAGACGCCCTCGACGTCCGGATTGGCCGCGCGCCAGGTGTCGGTAAAACCGGCGTCGAGCAGCTCGGTAAACTTGCCGCGCTCCTCGTCCGAAAAGCCGGCGTTGCCGCGGTTGGACTTGGGGTTCTTAAGGTCGATTTCCTCGTGCGCCACGTTAAAGTCGCCGCAGGTTACGACGGGCTTGCCGGTTTCGCGCTCAAGCGCGCTCAAAAAGCCGCGATAGGCATCGTCCCAGGCCATGCGCACGTCGATGCGGGCGAGTTCGTTTTGGGCGTTGGGCGTGTAGACGTCGACAAACCAAAACTTGTCGAACTCGAGCGCACAGACGCGGCCCTCGGTTGCGGCTTGGGCGACGAGCTCGGCCGCCTCGCCCTCGCCGGCGTGGGGCAGCAGCGCATCGGCGCGCAGCACGCGCAGCGGTTCCTGGCGGCTAAAGACCGCGGTGCCCGAGTAGCCCTTGCGCTCGGCGTAGCTCCAGGTTTGGTGGTAGCCGGGCAGATCGATATCGACCTGGCCTTCTTGCAGCTTGGTCTCCTGCAGCGCCAGGATATCGACGTCGAGTTCTTGCGCGATCTGGATAAAGCTCGGGTCCTTTTTGAGCACGGCGCGCAGGCCGTTGACGTTCCACGAGGCGAAAGTGTAAGTCTGAAGCATGGTGTCCTTTCGACGGGGTTGGCAGGCTTAAGATTAACGCAACAAGAGCGGGGCGGAGTCCGCGAGTGATAGTGCGAACGCCGCCGTCCCTAAGACACGGACGGAGGACATATATGACGCAGGCGATATCGGACCCCAAACAGGCCTCCGCCGCGCTGGCGGAGCTGTTCGAAACTCATAGCAACGTGGTCTTCTTTGGCGGCGCGGGCGTTTCCACGGCGAGTGGCATCCCCGATTTCCGCAGCGTGGATGGTCTGTATCACCAGCGGTTTTCCTATCCGCCCGAGACTATGCTCTCGCACAGCCTCTACGAGGCGCATCCGGCGGAGTTTTTCGACTTCTACCGGACCAAGATGATCGCCCTTAACGCCAAGCCCAACCACTGCCACGCCAAGCTGGCGGAGCTGGAGCGCGCCGGCAAGCTCGACGCCGTGGTGACGCAAAATATCGACGGCCTGCACCAGATGGCCGGCTCGCAGCGCGTGTTCGAGCTGCACGGATCAGTCCATCGCAATATCTGCCAGACGTGCGGCGCGGTCTACAGCGCCGAATGGATTTGCGCGCGCGAGCACGAGGATGCCGCGGGCGTGCCCATGTGTCCTGCGTGCGGCGGTCGCATCAAGCCCGATGTGGTCCTCTACGAAGAACCGCTCGATGAGCGTGTGCTTACCGGCGCCGTTGCTGCCATCGCCGCAGCCGACGCCCTCGTCGTGGGCGGGACCTCGCTCGTGGTGTATCCGGCGGCGGGCCTCACGCGTTACTTTACTGGCGATACGCTGGCCATTTGCAATTTGGCGCCCACCGATCAGGATGCAAATGCCGACCTGCTGATTTCTTGCGACATCGCGGCCGCGTTTGCGTTCTAGCCCGCGCGCGCGGATACAATAGAAAGACTGATTGCAAAGCGACCCCGCCGCTAGCGCCCGAGCGCGGCGGCGTGGGCATTTTAGGAGGATGTTCATGGCGAACGACAGCAAGACATGGCGGTGCGGAAAGTACGAGCTCAGCTTTGACCGTCCGCGCATCATGGGCGTCCTCAACGTGACGCCCGATTCGTTTAGCGATGGCGGG
>DBFBFY010000186.1:0-30558 GCA_048201615.1 Collinsella sp. | reverse complement strand
TATCAGAGCATGCGCGTCGAGTTTTTGCACCTCAAGTCCATTGTCATGGGCCGTATTAAGACGGTCGCGCACGGGCGCGTGGCGTATAGCTATGCCTTCCAGAGCGACCTTGAGGCCTGCGGCGTCACCTCGGATGAATGTGACGGTCTGGTCGATGTGGTACGTTCGGTGATGGGCGTCGAGGTCTGTCTTTTCTTAAAGGGCATTGACGGCGATACCAAGGTGCGCGGCAACCTGCGCTCCAAGGGTGACCTCGATGTGTCCGAGATCGCTGCCAACTTTGGCGGTGGCGGGCATCATGCCGCCGCCGGTTTTACCAACAACGGAACGATTCGCGAGACGCTCGCCGTGGCACTTCCCATGCTGGCCGAGCTGGTGGGGGAGGATCCCGCTTCGGTGACCGTCGAGCTCTAACTTATTGGATGGTACATGGCTCGTCGTACGCCTTCTCAATTGAATATGCTGCTCGCCGTCGATAAGCCGGTGGGCTGCACGTCCCATGACGTGGTCTCGCAATGCCGACGCGCTCTCCATGAGCGGCGCGTCGGCCATGCCGGTACGCTCGACCCCATGGCATCGGGTGTCATGGTTGTGGGCGTGGGTCAGGCCACCCGTTTGCTGGGTATGCTCACGCTCAATACGAAAAACTACGTCGCCGACATTTCGTTTGGCTCCGAGACCAATACCGATGATGCGGAGGGCGAGGCGGTCCGCACGGTGGCTGTTGCCGACGAGCTCCGCGATCCTGCCTATGCGCGTGAGCGCTTGGCCGCCATGCTGGGTCCGCAGATGCAGGTGCCGCCGGCGTTTTCGGCTATCTCGGTCAATGGCGTTCGCGCCTACAAGTCTGCTCGCGAGGGCAATGCGGTGGACCTACCTCCGCGCCCCGTCGAGGTCTATGCCGCCGACCTGATCGCCGTGGGCGGCGAGGGTGATACGTGTGTATGGACCGTGGCGTTTTCGGTAAGCAAGGGCACCTATATCCGTGCGCTCGCTCGCGACTTGGGCCGCGCCTGCGAGAGCGCCGCGCGCATTTCCGCGCTGCGCCGCACGGCCTCCGGTGTTGTTTCCATTGGCGCTTGTCATGCGGTCGAGGAGCTTTCTCCCGAGTCCGCGGCTGGCTTTGCCCTGGATCCCATTGCGGCCCTGGGCGCCACACGTGTTGACTTGCCGGGCAATCTTGCCGACGACCTGCTCTGCGGCCGACGCATTCCCGTTGAGCGTGCGCTTGCCGATTTCGATGCCTCGAAGGCGCCGTTTGCGTTGGTGCTCGATGGGGGACTCAAGGCGCTCGCCCGCATTGAGAGTGGCCGCTTTGTCATGGAGCACGTATTTCCTCAGGCAATCGGCGGTGTTCGATGATGTTGTCCGCTCGCGAGCTCGCGCGTATTTTTTTCGCGGGCGGGTCGGACGAGGCTCGCATCGTTGCTGCCGATGCGTTTGATGAGTGCGAGCACCTGGGTGCCGCATCGATTGCCATCGGCGTGTTCGACGGCGTGCACCGTGGACACCAGGAGCTCATTACGGCGCTTGTCCGTGATGCCCGTGCCCATGGCTGTAAGGCGGTCGTGGTTACCTTCGATCCCGACCCGGACGTTGTGGTGAGCTCTTCGCCCGCTCAAAAATTGATGACGACGGCCGACCGTCTGCATGCCCTGGCTCAAACTGGGGTCGATGCGGTGGTGGCCGTTCCCTTTACGCCTGAGGTTGCGGCGCTTGACCATGTTGACTTTCTCTCGCTGGTGTCGCGTCTGGTCGACATTCGATCGATTCGCGTTGGCAGTGACTTTAGGCTGGGTCGTGGCGGTGCATCTGGTGTTGCCGAGATGCGCGCCTGGGGTTCCGAGCACGGCGTTGACGTGTATGGTCACGACCTGCTTTGTGAGGGCGGTGAGGCCATTTGCGCCACCCGCATTCGTCATGAGTTGGGACAGGGCCATGTGGAGCTTGCTGCTGAGTTACTCGGCCGTCCGTATATGGTGCGCGGCGGTGTTATTCGTGGCCGTCACGAGGGTTCTGGCATGGGCTTTCCCACGGCAAACCTGCAAGTTCCCGACGGCATTCAGGTGCCTGCCGATGGCGTGTATGAGGGCATGGTGCTTGTCGATGACACCGTGTGGCCCGCTGCCGTGAACGTCGGACTGCCGCCGACGTATGCCGACGATGCGGCATCTGCGCATCTCGAGGCTAATTTAATTGGTTATACGGGCGACCTGTACGGCGCTTCCGTTTCGCTGGCGTTTACACGCTGGCTGCGTCCGTCCCGTGTGTTCGATTCGCTGGATGAGTTGATCGCGACCGTCGAGGGTAATATCGAGGGCATTCGTCACAACTTGGGTGAGCAGGGGGTGAGTATCCGTGATTAGCGATGAGGAAAAAGACCAGGTACGCGCTGCGTCCGATTTGGTTGCTATCGTGCAGGAAACGGTTGAGCTCAAACCCCGCGGCCATGAGTTTTGGGGCTGCTGCCCCTTCCATGGCGAAAAGACGCCGTCCTTCCACATTATTCCCGCCACGCAGGTGTGGCATTGCTTTGGCTGCGGCGAGGGTGGCGACGTCTTCACCTATATCATGAAGCGCGAGAACCTGAGCTTTCCCGAGTCAATCCGTTATTTGGCCGATCGCGCGGGTATTGAGCTGCACGACACCGGAGATCGCCGCGAGCGCGGCACCAAGCGTGCCCGAATCTACGATCTGTGCGCCGAGACCGCCCAGTTCTACCACACCATGCTTATGCGCGGTAAGGACGGCCGTCCGCGCGAGTACTTTGCCAGCCGCGGCATGGGTGGCGACGTCTGCCGCCGCTACTGCCTGGGCTTTGCGCCGGGTCGCAACGCGCTGGTATCGCACCTGTCCCAGGCGGGTTTTACCCCGCAGGAGATGATCGACGCCAACGTTGCCGTGAGCCGTGGGCGCGGGCAGCTTGCCGATCGTTTTTACGACCGCGTGATGTTTCCCATTTTTGATGAGCAGGGTCATAACATCGCCTTTGGTGGTCGCATCATGGGTGACGGCCAACCCAAGTACCTCAATACCGCCGAGACGAGCGTGTTTCATAAAAAACGAAACCTCTACGGTTTTAATTGGGCCAAGGAGTTTATCGTCGCGCAGGATACCGCCATTGTGGTGGAGGGATATACCGACTGCATCGCCTGTTGGGAGGCGGGGATTAAAAACGTTGTCGCCACGCTGGGCACCGCGCTCACGGAGCATCACGTTAAGACGCTCACTCGCTTTGCCAAGCGCATCGTGTATATGTTTGATGGCGATGCCGCCGGTCAAAAGGCCGCTCGCCGCGCGATTCAGTTTATCGAGCAGGATTCTATGGACCTGCGCTGCGTGGTGCTGCCCGACGGCAACGACCCTATGGAGTTTATTACGGCACATGGTGGTCAGGAGCTGCAGACGCGCATCGACGCGGCCGAGCCGCTCATGGATTTCGTCTACCGTTCGCTGCAGGAGTCGAGCGACATCACCACGCCGGGCGGTCGTGCCAAGGCGCTGGAGGATGCGCTGACGCTTATCTATCCGCTGCGCGACAGCTATATGATCGACACGTACTTTATCCAGATTGCTGACCTGTTGGGTTTGGATCTGGAGACAGTGCGTGCGAGCTCGGGTCGCGTGTTTCGCGATGTCGCCAAGCGCGAAGATGCGGAACGTCGCCGTGAGCAGAACTATGAGCGTCAGCGGGTGCAGGCTGAGCGGTCCGGCGGGACGGGCAGTCGGGCGTCGAGTTCTCGCGATGCCGGTCGCGGCGCTTGGGCATCGGGCGCGACTCCGGCCGTAGCGGCGCCGGTCGAGGAAGAACCGTACGACTACGTCCCGCTCGATGCCTACGGTGCCGCGCCCGCGGAGGTCGTCGACGACCTTCCGCCGATCGATGTGCCCGATGGCATGGGCACTGTGCCTGTGGCTGACGGTTCGGGCGCACCGGCTGCTGCTGCGCCGATGGTTCTTACCGATCTTGAACGCAAGTCCTTGGCAGGGGAGCGCGAGCTGCTGACCATGCTCACGAGCTACCCCGACCTGTTCCGCACGTATGCCGACCGCATCTGCTCCATCGAGTGGGTTGACCCACGTCACGAGTCCATCGCATGGGCTGTTCTGGCAACGCCGCCGGGAACCGATCCTGCAGCCTGCATGGATGCGGCACGCTCAGTGTGTCCCGATGCGGCAACGCTTGTGAGTGCCGGGCGCATCTCGGCGACGAGCAAGCACCCCACCGAGACGAACATCGTGTTTATGCTCGATACGCTTGAGCTCTATACCATCAAGCGCCGCATGCGTGCCGCACAGGCCAAGCTGCGCCAGGACCGTTCGCTCGATGATGAGGCCCGTCGTGCGCTGACCGTGCAGGCCGCGCAGGACTCGCAGCGTCAGCGCGAACTGCAAAAGTCGATCGGCGGCGTGGCGGACCCGTTCCGTTTGATCGGCCTGGAGGCCGCAGGCACCGAACAAGCCTAGATGTTGTTGTCGACCAGCGTATTCTCGCCTATATCCAGTCCTCTTTTTGGGTATAGACGTCAATGTGTGTGCTAAAGTATTGAGTCCTGTGGACTATGAAGGGAGAATCTGTGCCAAAAAAGACTGAGAGCACGGGTACTGGGCTGGAATCCTACGTTGCAAAGCTCATGGGCAACGGCTCAAACAGGACTTCGGTAACCGAGGACGAGATTCAGGTCGCCCTGAAGGATATCGATGTTTCTGACGAGCAGCTCACCGCGGTGTATTCCGCGCTGCGCAACAGCGGCATCCAGATTATCTCCGCGAGCGGTAACGACGACGCCCCCATGGACGTCGACGATGACAATAACGATACCGATACCGACGATTTCGATGACGACGACGAGCACGATTCCGGCTCGCTTGACGATCATGAGCTCAAGATGGCCCGTCAGGCCGACGCCGAGATGGGTTCTTCCAAGAGCAAGAAGAAGCGCACCGTGCGCACGTCCCGTTCACGCTCGCGCGTGCGTGGCATCGATGCCTCCACGGTGATGCTGACCGGCGATCCGGTCCGTATGTACCTCAAGGAGATCGGCAAGGTCGACCTGCTGACCGCTTCCGAAGAGGTCGATCTGGCCATGAAGATCGAGGCCGGTCTCGAGGCCACCGAGAAGCTCGAGGCTGCCGAGGCAGGCGAGCTCGAGCTCACGCGTGCCGAGATGCGTCGTCTTACGCGCATTGAGAACGTGGGCCTCGAAGCCAAGCAGGCACTCATCAGCGCAAATCTGCGTCTGGTCGTCTCCATCGCCAAGCGCTATGTTGGCCGCGGCATGCTGTTCCTGGACCTGATCCAGGAGGGCAACCTCGGTCTGATCCGCGCCGTCGAGAAGTTCGACTACCAGAAGGGCTTTAAGTTCTCCACGTACGCCACGTGGTGGATCCGTCAGGCCATCACGCGCGCTATCGCCGACCAGGCCCGTACCATCCGTATTCCCGTGCACATGGTCGAGACCATCAACAAGCTCGTCCGCGTGCAGCGCCAGCTCCTTCAGGACCTGGGCCGCGACCCGACTCCCGAGGAGATCGGTGCCGAGATGGACATGAGTGCCGACCGCGTCCGCGAGATCCAGAAGATTTCGCAGGAGCCCGTTTCGCTCGAGACCCCCATCGGCGAGGAAGAGGATTCCCAGCTGGGCGACTTTATCGAGGACTCCCAGGCCATCGTTCCGCCCGATGCCGCCAGCTTCTCCATGCTGCAGGAGCAGCTCACCCAGGTGCTCGACTCGCTTGCCGATCGTGAGCGCAAGGTTATCGAGCTGCGCTTTGGCCTTGTCGACGGACATCCCCGTACGCTCGAGGAAGTCGGTCGTGAGTTTGGCGTCACGCGCGAGCGCATCCGCCAGATCGAGTCCAAGACCCTGGCCAAGCTCCGCCACCCGAGCCGCAGCAGCAAGCTCAAGGACTATATCGAAAGCTAGTCAAGCAAGGGGCGCCCTCAAGCACATCCGCTTGGGGGCGCTTTCATGTAGTCGTTGGGGACGTTCTTGAATGACTAGTCGTTCAAGAACGTCCCCAATGACTGGGTCGGAAAATTTCTTAAAAAAGTTCTTGCCCTAAGCTGATTCGTCCGTATAATAAACTTCGTTGCTTGAGAGCACGCACCTATTCCTCGGTAGCTCAATGGTAGAGCACGCGGCTGTTAACCGCG
Source organism: Collinsella sp. (assembly GCA_048201615.1). GTDB lineage: Bacteria > Actinomycetota > Coriobacteriia > Coriobacteriales > Coriobacteriaceae > Collinsella. Next base: position 24,401 of record DBFBFY010000186.1, on the reverse strand, counting down.
CTGTTGTAGGTTCGAGTCCTACCCGGGGAGCCAGAATTTTCCAGCCCTTTCCGTTGGGCTTTAAATTCCTCGGTAGCTCAATGGTAGAGCACGCGGCTGTTAACCGCGCTGTTGTAGGTTCGAGTCCTACCCGGGGAGCCAGGTTGTAAAACCCGTCGCTTATGCGGCGGGTTTTTTCATGTCGCGATCGCTTGGCGTGAACGTTACCGTATCAACATTTCGTGTCGAGGATGTAATCCCGAGGCCCGCCACCTCAACATGGCGCGGTCGTTGTAGAATATTGCAATGATTGCTCCCACGACATGGTGCCGCGAGCACCAAGAAAAGGAGATTCTTGTGTCTGAGACCATTAACGGCAGCCTGAGCGTCTCGAACGACGTTATTGCCGATATTGCCGGTTATGCCGCGATGACGTGCTATGGCGTTGTCGGTATGGCTGAGCAGCTCCAGGGCGCCGAGAGCGTGCGCCTGCTTGCCGGTCAGCGCCTCCGCAAGGGCGTGCTTGTCTCCGCCGACGAGAACGGCCTTACGGTCGATCTTCACGTCGTGCTCGAGAACGGCGTCAACATGAAGTCCGTCTGCCACAATCTTTCGAGCTCCGTTGCCTTCACTCTGCAGGAAATCGCCCAGATCGATCCCGCCAGCCTTAAGATCGGCATCCATATCGACGCGCTCAAGAGCCGTCTGAACTAGCATCCGAAAACGGAGATTCAAATACCCATGATTGCAAAGACCATTCGCACCTGTTTTCCGATCGCTGCGGCTGCCGTTTCCGACAAGGCCGAGGAGATCAACAAGCTCAACGTCTTCCCCGTACCCGACGGCGACACCGGTACCAACATGTCGCTCACGCTCGCTTCGGTGACCAAGGAGCTCTCCGCCCTTCCTGCCGACGCCGACATGGAAGCCATCGCCGGCGCCATCACCCACGGCTCCCTGATGGGTGCCCGAGGCAACTCCGGTGTCATCACCTCGCAGATCCTGCGCGGTGTGGCCGAGGGTCTCGTCTCTGCCGATGAGCCCATTACGTCTGCCAACATCGCCTTCGCCTTCCGTCGCGCCGTCAAGGTCGCCTTCCAGGCCGTCCGCAAGCCCATCGAGGGCACGATCCTCACGGTCCTGCGCGATGTCTCGACCAAGGCCGATGAGTGCGAGAAGAAGAAGTTCTCGGCCGAGGATTCGCTCGATGCCATCGTCGTTGAGGCGTACCAGTCCGTCGCCCGCACACCCGACCTGCTGCCCGTTCTGAAGGAGAACGGCGTGGTCGACTCCGGCGCCTTTGGCTTTGCCATCTTCCTGGAGAACTTTGTTGCCGCTGCGCTCGGCCGCAGCACCGTTGTCGAGGATTTCTCCGCTACGTTTGATTCCGCTGGCTCTGCCCGCGACGCGGCCCTTGGTCGCGTTGAGATCGAGGCCAACGACGACTGGGAGGGCTCGGAGTTCCGCTACTGCAACGAGTTCCTCTTTAAGGCCGACGCTCCCTTTGACGAGGACGAGTGCCTTAAGTTCTTGGGCTCCATGGGCGACTGCGAGCTGCTCGTGGGTGCCTACCCCGACTACAAGATCCATGTGCACTCCAACACCCCCAACCTGGTGCTCGAGCACATGCTGCAGCTCGGTCAGATCTACGAGGTCTTTATCCACAACATGGAGATGGAGGCCCACGACCGTACCGCTAAGATTCACGAGGACCAGGAGAAGGCCGCCGAGCCCGCCAAGGCCTTGGGCTTTGTTGCCGTTGCCGCCGGTTCCGGTGAGGCCGACATCCTCAAGTCCCTCGGCGTTGACGTGATCGTCTCGGGTGGCCAGACCATGAACCCCTCGACTGCAGACCTGCTGGGCGCCGTTGACCAGGTCAACGCGACCTCGGTCATCATTCTGCCCAACAACGGCAACATCCGTATGGCCGCTGAGGCCGCTGCCTCAGCCTGTACCGACAAGAAGGTCGCCGTCGTTCCCACCAAGACCGTTCCGCAGGCCTTCTCCGCGCTGTTCGCGGTCCTGCCCGATTCCGAGCTCGAGGACGCCGTCGCCGCCATGGCCGACGCCATCAGCGAGGTCCGCGATGGCGAGGTTACCCGCGCCGTGCGCGATTCCAGCGCCTCTGACGGCTCTCCGATTCACTCCGGCGACGTCATGGGTATCATCGCCGGCTCCATCGATGTCGTCGGCTCCGATGTGAAGCAGGTCACGCTCGACTGCATCAACCGCATGCAGGAGGAAGAGGAGGGCGACGCGCTGACGATTCTGGCCGGCGAGGAGCTGTCCGATGAGGCCTTCCAGGAGATCGTCGACGCTATCGAGGAGGCTCAGCCCGATCTGGAGATCGACGCCCATCGTGGCGAGCAGCCGCTCTATCCCGTGATCTTCTCGATCGAGTAGGCAACTGCCCATGTCCGAGCTGTGCTCCGTGCCGCGCGTCTCGGAGCGCTTTGCCCAGAGCAATGCGCTCGACGAGGATATCGCGCGACTCAAATATGTTTCGGGTAAACGTGAGGAGGCCCTTCGCCGTCTGGGAATTCGGACGGTGGGGGACCTCCTTCTCCATATCCCTCATCGATACCTCGACTTTACCCGTTCTTGGTCTATCGAGATGGCGCCCATCGGTACTGTGTGCACCATCATCGCCACGGTCGACCGTATCGTCCAAAAGCAGCCGCGTCCGCGCATGCAGGTGACCGAGGTCTCACTCGTTGACGAGACGGGCGTGCTGCAGGTCGCCTTTTTCCGCCAGCCCTGGATTGCCCAGCAGCTTAAGCAGGGCGACCGCCTGGCCGTGATGGGCAAGGTCGAGTTTGCCTACGGCTTTAAGCAGATGGCCTCGCCGCACTTTGAAAAGCTCGAGGATGGGCGTGCCGCAGGCACCATCCTGCCGGTCCATTACGTGAGTGATGGCGTTAGCCAGGCGTGGATGCGCCGCATCGTAAGCGGCGCGCTCGAGGTCGTCGGCAATCCCTTCGACCCGATTCCCGCGCCGCTGCGCGCAAAGCGGAAGCTCATGAGCAATGCCCGCGCGTTGCGTTCGATCCACTTTCCCTCGAGCATGGCTGAGCGCGACATCGCACGCCGGCGTCTTGCCTACGAGGAGTGCCTCTACCTGCAGCTGGCGCTGCGCCTGCGCAACGATGGCGGCCTAGTCGATGTGGTGCCCTATGCCCACACCGCGGGCGAGCACCTGGCCGCACTCAAGCAAGCCCTGCCGTTTTCGCTGAGCGACGAGCAGGAGGCCGCGTTCCAAGATATCCTGCGCGATATGTGCGATGGCGGGCGCGTGATGAACCGCCTGCTGCTGGGCGATGTCGGTACCGGTAAGACCGCCGTTGCCGCCTGCGCGCTGGCTGTGGCTGCCGATAGCGGTACGCAGGCCTGCGTTATGGCGCCCACGGGCGTTCTGGCGCGCCAATATGCCGATAAGACCGGCCCTCTGCTCTCGCAGGCCGGCATGTCCTGGGCGCTTCTGACGGGTGCCACGCCGGCGGCCGAGCGCGAGCGGATCCATGCCCAGCTGGAATCGGGCGAGCTTGATGTGCTCTTTGGCACCCATGCGGTGCTTTCGGATAACGTTGCGTTCAAGCGTCTGTCGCTTGTCGTCATCGACGAGCAGCACCGGTTTGGCGTCGGCCAACGCAACGCCCTACGCGCGAAGGGCCCCGGTGCCGATCTGCTCGTTATGACGGCAACGCCCATCCCACGTACGCTGGCGCTTTCGGTCTACGGCGATCTTGACACGAGCATCATCCGCCATCGGCCCGTCCCTGGCGCTGGCGTGACGACACGCGTACTCACCGAGTCGAGCCGTGACCTCGCCTATGGAGCCATCCGCGAGGCGCATGAAAAGGGTCAGCAGGCCTACGTGATTTGCCCGCTCGTGGAGCCGAGTGACTCGGTCGATGAGCTGGAAGACGTGCCCGGTATTGCCCGCGACGATGAGGGCCGCGTAACCGTCCCCGTGCCGCTGCACGATACGGCAACCGAGCTCGATCGCCTGCGTCTGGCGTTGCCGGGGCTTACCATCGAGCGCCTTCACGGCCGCATGCCGGCGGGGGAGAAGGATCGTGTGATCGACGCCTTCAAGCGTGGCGAGATCGACGTGCTCGTCTCCACTACGGTGGTCGAGGTGGGCGTCGACGTGCCTAACGCCACCGTCATGGTCATCGAGAACGGCGAGCGCTTTGGGTTGGCTGCCCTGCACCAGCTGCGCGGTCGCGTGGGCCGTGGCAGCGTGTCGGGCACGTGCCTGGTCATGACGCACTCCAAGGGTAACGGCGGCGCGTCGGCAGCACAAGATCGCCTGCAATCGCTCGAAAAAACTTCGGATGGTTTTACGCTTGCCCAGATGGACCTGCGTCTGCGTCACGAGGGCGAAATCCTGGGTTACCGTCAGCATGGCGGCGTTACCTTGCGCTTTGTGGACCTGGATGCCGATGAGGACCTTATCGAATGGGCCCATTTGGACGCGGTCGAGCTCTTGCGGTATGCTTGCAACCTTGACTCTGTGGCGACGCGTCCCTTGCGTGACGCGGTCGCCATGCGTTATCGACATATCTTTAAGGAGGTCAGCGGAGGATGAGAATCATCGGCGGCGAATGGCGCGGTCGTAAGATCGAGGAGCCCCGTGGTCGCGATGTCACCCGCCCCACGACTGATCGCGTGCGCGAGGCGTGCGCATCTATGGTCATGTCGGCATTCGATTTCGATTTGGACGAGGTTCGTGTGCTGGACGCCTTTGGCGGCTCCGGTGCCTTAGGGTTAGAGATACTCTCTCGTGGGGCCCGCTCGCTCACGACGTTTGAGATCGATCGCAACGCCGCGCGGCTCATTACCAAGAATATCGAGTCGCTCTGCCGTGACCGTGCGCGTTGGCGCGTGGTCACGGGTGACATGCTGGCGAGTGCCTCGCGCGGTCGTGTACCGGGCGGCCCCTTTGATCTGGTCCTGCTTGACCCGCCCTATGCTTTTGGTGCCGAGCCGGTTGAGGAACTGCTGCAGAACCTGGCTCAGCAAGGTCTGCTTGCGTCTGGCGCTTACGCCTTGTTTGAGCATGCCGCCGCCGATGCGGGCGCGCATCCGGCAGGCTTTGAGACTGTACGTGAGAAGCGCTACGGCATTACCTCGGTCGACCTGCTTCGTTGGGTCGGCGATGACGATGGTGAGGGCGATAGCGCCGGCACCGATGCTGACAACAACGATGCCGCGACGTTTCAGGAGGACGCCCATGAATGACACCATCAACCGCGTGATCGTCCCGGGCACCTTCGATCCCATCACGTTTGGCCATATCGATGTGATCCGCCGTGCCCGCCGCATCTTTCCCAGCGTGATCGTCGCTGTTGCCGAGTCGCAGGGTAAAAACGGCGTGGGCACCACGTTTATGCTCGATGAGCGCGTGGCGCTGGCCCGCGAGGCGCTCGGTAATATCGACGGCGTCGAAGTCCTGCCCTTTACCGGCCTCTTGGTCGACTTCGCTCGTGAGCAGGGGGCGGGGGCCGTGGTCAAGGGCCTGCGCGCCATGACCGACTTTGAGTATGAGCTGCAGCAGGCCGACCTCAATTATCGCTTGGATAGCGAGCTGGAGTCCATCTTTGTCATGAGTGCGCCGCAGTATGGCTATATCTCGAGCTCGGTCGTTCGCCAGATCGCCTCGCTCGGCAGCGATGTATCGACGTTTGTCCCGTCCAACGTGGTCGAAGCGCTCAAACATCGCTTTTCGTGACGTTTCTTATTGCCTGGTGGCATGTGGTAAACTAGCACGATGATATGTTACCTATGAAAGGAGACCGGATGCCGGGCGAGAATTTTCCTGGCGATAGGATCGTCAGCTTGGTCGATGAGCTCGAAGGGCTGATCGAGGAAGCCAAGCCGCCTTTCGGCAAGAACGCTCAGTTCAAGGTCATCGACGCCGACGTGTTCTTCAACATCCTCGACGAGATCCGCATGAGCTATCCCGAGGAGTGGCAGAAGTCCCGCCGTATCCTTAAGGAGCGCGAGGAGCTTATGGCTTCCGCCGCCGCTCAGGCCGATTCCATCATCGCCGACGCTCAGCAGCAGGCCCTCACCATTGCCGGTGAGCAGGAGATCGTCCGCCTTGCGCAGCAGCAGGCCGACGACATCCGCGATCGTGCCCAGCAGTATGAGCGCGAGACGCGTTATGCTGCCGAGGACTACGCAGAGCAGGTCTTTACGCACCTGGAGGAGAACCTCAAGAGCCTGACCGGCACCGTTACCCGTTGCCGTCAGCAGCTCAACGAGGGTGCCGCCCAACAGAATGGTCAGTGGTAATGGCTGAGTTCCCGAGCGTTACCGTCGATCTTTCCGAGCAGCTCGAGTTTCCTGGAGATTCGTATCCGCTGACCGGTAAGGTCGATGTCGCCACCTACACGGTGGGCGAGAAGGAGTACCAGCTTCAGGACGGCATCGACTACGACGTTGTCTTTACCAATGCCGGTACCGGTGTCTTGCTCACGGGCATGGTCCGCGCGCACGCCACCGGCGAGTGCGACCGTTGCCTGGAGCCCGCCTCGTTTGATATCGCCGGCGAGATCGAGGAGTTCTACCTCTTTGAGGAGCCCGAGGATCCCGAGGCCTACGAGGACGGCTACGAGCTCCTGGGTGAGGACCGTCTAGTCGATCTGGGTGAGCCCATCAATGACGCGGTCGTTATGGACACGCCGTTTGTAGTGCTCTGCAAGCCCGATTGCCGTGGTCTGTGCCCCACATGCGGTTGCAATCTCAACGTCGAGCAATGCGATTGCGCCGCCCGGGCAGAGGCGGAATGGGCCGCTGCCACGGAAAATCCATTTGCAGCATTGAAGAATCTCAAGCTCGATGAGTAAAACTGTGGTAGTATCGCTACTTGCGCGTAATCGCCACACTGGATAGTTCATAAGGAAGGTCACTATGCCCGTACCTAAACAAAAGCAGGGTCGTATCCGCACTCACACCCGTCGTTCCGCCAACATGAAGATCTCGGCTGCGGCTCAGTCCACGTGCCCCCGTTGCGGCGCTGTCAAGCTTCCGCACCACGTGTGCCCCAGCTGCGGTTTCTACAAGGACCGCGAGGTTATCGTTACCGAGTAACGGTATACTCTGGATGCGATGCCGTTCCAAATGGAACCACAATGGCCGGCTCAATGAGTCGGCCATTTTTGTATAAGGAGCATGTATATGAGTAACGTTCGCGTTTGTGTAGACGTTGTGGGTGGAGACGAGAAACCTCAGGTTGTTCTCGATGGTATCGAGGCTGCACTTGCTGCCGATCCCGATATCGAGGTCTTGGCAGCTGGCCCTGCCGAAATCGTCAATCCCTTTGCTGCTTCCCACGCACGTGTTGAGGCCCTTGAGGCACCCGACGTTATCGCCATGGATGACGATCCCATTCGCGCCGTGATGACCAAACGCAAGTCTTCGATCGTGCTGTCGTGCCGCGCCATCAAGAAGGGAAATGCGGACGCGTTTTTCTCCGCCGGCTCCACCGGCGCCATGACCGCCGCGGCTACTGCCTACGTGACGCCGTTTAGATATATGGCCGAAGGCAAGAAGCAGCCGGTGCGCCCCTGTCTGACCAATGCGCTGCCCAATCGCGCCGGCGGTCTAACGGTGCTGTGCGATATGGGCGCCAACCCCGATGTCGAGGTCGATGACATGGTGCGTTTTGCCCAGATGGGTAGCGCCTATGCCCGCGTCGTCCTGGGCATTGAGCATCCCCGCGTGGGCCTGCTCGCCAACGGCACCGAGGACGAGAAGGGCTCCAACTTTACCAAGGCCTGCTTCCCGGCTATGAAGGCCGCCGTTCCCGGCTTTGTTGGTAACTGCGAGGGAACGGACATCACTTCAGGTAACTTCGATGTCGTCGTTGCCGATGGCATGTCGGGCAATATTGCGCTCAAGGCCACCGAGGGCGCTGCCAAGTTTTTACTGCAGGAGCTCAAGGGCGCCTTTATGTCTTCGCTCGGCACCAAGATTGCCGCGCTGCTCATCAAAAAGCAGATGCGCGAGATTAAAGCCAAGCTTTCGGGCGACGCCAAGGGCGGCGCGATTCTTTTGGGCCTGCGCGGCGTGGTCCTGATCGGCCATGGCGCCACCTCGGTCGAGGCTGTTAGAAACGGTACGCTCGCGGCGGCCGAAGCCGTGCGCGCCGGGCTGGTCGAGAATGTCGCCAACTCTATGGACGGTATCGTTTTATAACAGCGGCGTTATGCGCCTCGGGGCGTGCGTCGTGGGGTAGAATCAGAACCGTGTCTTGGTACCGCCCGGGCGGTACCATTCTTTTGGTATTCATGCACTATGAGAGGAAGCGCTATGGACCGCTCCGAAATCTTCGACAAGATCGCCGAGGTCGCTGCTGACGTTCTGGGCGTCGATGTTGCCGAAATTAGCGATGAGACCACCTTTGACGACCTCGATGCCAACTCGCTCGAGCGCCTGCAGCTGGTTACGGCTATCGAGGACGAGTTCAACCTCGAGATCGATGACGAGACCCTGCTCTCGCTCAACTCTGTCGCCGACGCCGTCGACGCTATCGAAGCTGCCAAGGAGGCCTAAGTCTTGGCTTTATCCGAACGACTTACGCGCGCCCAGGAGATTCTGGGCCACGAGTTCAATGACAAGGTGCTGCTGCGCGCGGCCCTCACGCATCCTTCGGCCGTCGAAGGCCAGCCTGTCTCGGCAAGCTACGAGCGCTTGGAGTTTTTGGGCGATTCCATTTTGGGCGCCGTCGTCGCCCGTTCGCTCTTTGAGTCCTATCCCGAGTTTGACGAGGGCAAGCTCACCCGCTTGAAGGTGTCGCTCGTCTCGGGCGCCACGTTGTCGGAAGTCTCCCACGAGCTGGGTATCGACGACATCATCATCTTTGGTGCCTCCGAGACCGGTACCGGTGCGCGCGGCCTGCATTCGGCGCTCGAGAACGTCTACGAGTCGCTCGTGGGCGCACTGTACCTGGATGCCGGCTGGGATGCCGCAGCGGAGTTTATCCATCGTACGCTTAAACCGCATTTGGCTTCCGAGCGTGCCGAGCATCCTGCAAACCCCAAGTCGTTTTTGCAGGAGTGCGTGCAAGCCGACGGTCACGAACCCCCGGCGTATAAGCTCGTTGGCTCCGAGGGCCCAGCGCATGCGCCCACCTTTACCGCCGTGGTTTTGATCGATGGTATTCGCCAGGGTCGCGGTTCCGGCTCCTCAAAGAAAGAAGCCGAGGGAGCCGCCGCGCTCGAAGCGCTCGACCGCATGGGTTACACCACCAACGGCGTGATTCTGAACAAGAAGCACGTGTAAGCGAGGAACCGTGTATCTCAAGTCCCTCACGCTCAAAGGGTTCAAGTCGTTTGCCGACCGCGCCCATATGACGTTTGAGCCGGGCCTGACCGTCATCGTCGGTCCCAACGGCTCGGGAAAATCGAACATCTCTGACTCGATTCTGTGGGTCCTGGGCGAGCAGAGCGCCAAGCAGCTGCGCGGCCAGGCCATGGAGGATGTCATCTTCTCGGGCTCGTCAGCGCGCAAGCCGGTGGGTGTCGCCGAGGTCACGCTGGTGCTCGATAACTCGGACCATATGCTGCCCGTCGATTTTGACGAGGTCGCCATCACCCGTCGCATGTATCGCTCGGGCGAAAGCGAGTACCTCATCAACTCGAGTCCGTGCCGCCTGATGGACATTCAGGACATCCTGCACGATTCGGGCCTGGGCAAGGATACGCATTCCATCATCAGCCAGGGCAAGCTCGACGCCATTTTGCAGAGCCGCCCCGAGGAGCGCCGCGCTCTCATCGAGGAGGCCGCCGGCATCTCCAAGCACAAGCGCCGCAAGGAGCGTGCGCTCAAAAAGATTAAGTCGATGGACGAGCATCTGACGCGTGCTCGCGACATCAATAAGGAAATCGCCCGTCAGCTGCGACCGCTGGAGCGTCAGGTCGATCGCGCGCGCAAGTACAAAGAGCTGTCCTCGCGCGCGAACGAGCTTACGCAGATGCTGGCCGTCGACGAGCTGCGTTCGCTGCAGTCGCAGTGGAACGACCTGGAGAGCCGCTCCAAGGAAGGTGCCGCCGAGCTTGAGTTTGCGCAGTACCGCTTGGGCGAAAAGGAGCGCGAGCTCGAGAAGCTCCAGGTCATGCTCGAGGAAAAGGGCCTGTTTGTGGGCGACCTGGGCGAGCAGCGCCGTCATATGCAAGATGTGGTCGGCCGCATTAACTCCGACATGCGCCTGCTCGAGGAAAAGGGCCACAACATGGTGTCGCGCCTGTCCGACATGCGCGGCCAGATCTCGAGCTCCGAGCATCAGCGTCGTCGCGTGGTCGAGGAGCTCGAGGACGCGCGCGCCCAGCTTGAGGAAGTGACCGGCGCGCACATGCAGGCCCAGGAGGACGTTGACGCCGCCGGTCCTGCCGCTGCTGAGCTCCACGAGCGTCGCGTGGCGCTCGACAATCAGATTTCGCAGCTCACGCGCGAGCAACGCGATGTGCAGCGCGTGGCCGATAATGCCGCGCTTGAGCTCGCCAAGGTGAAGGATTCCTTGAGCAATGCCGAGGTCGAGGACAACATGTATGCCTCGCGCCTGGAGCAGATTGACGAGCAGCTCGAGGAGGTCACGGTCTCGCTCGAGAGCCGTCGCGACCGCGCCGAGGAGCTTGAGGGCGCTCTTGAGGAAGCGCGCCAGGCTCAGGTCGATGCGCGTGAGGCCACCGAGGCGGCACGCGCGGCCCTGAAGGACCTGCGTGCCCGCGAGAGTGAGGCGCGCAACAAGTTATCCGAGGTGCGCTCGGAGCTTGCCAGCCAAAAGAAACTCGATGCCCGCATTGCTGACAGCTCGCCGCTGGTGAGCCGTCTGGTGGGTGCGCTGGGCGATGATGTCTCGGGTCGTCTGGGCGACGTGCTCGAGGCCCCGCGCGAGCTTGAGGGCTTGGTTGAGCAATTGCTCGCCGGCGATATCGATGCACTGCTGTTCGACGATACGTCTGCGCTTGAGCGTGCCGGTCGTGCCTCTCTGGACCAGAAGAAGGCCTCGGGTGAGGCGCTGCTGATGGCGCGCGGCGTGAGTGGCTCTGCTGCCGCCGAGGGCGCTGCCGGTACCCGTCTGGTTGATCGTCTGTCCGTGCGCGCAGGCTACGGACCCGTCGTCGAGGCGCTGCTTGGCGGCTATTACATGGTCGATGACTTGGCTGCCGCGCTGGCCGCGCCTGTCGTTGACGGTGTGACCTACGTGACTCCCGATGGCGCCCGCGTAAGCTGTGGCGGCCTGGTGCGTGTGGGGCTAGATGCCGGCGAGGCGTCGGGCGCTCTGGAGCGCAAGCGTCGCATTCGCGAGCTGGAGGGCCTGGAGCCCGATCTGGCTGCCGTGTTTGAGCATGTGTCGGATCAGGTCGTCGAGGCCAATGCGGCCGTTGAGGAAGCGCGTGCCGCTGAGGGCGATGCCGCCGGCGAGATCGCCCGTCTTGAGGGCGAGCGCCGCTCGCTGCTCTCCGAGATCGGCCGCTTGGAGCAAAGCGCCAACAATGCCGAGGTCGAGCGCGTGCGCATCTCCAAGCGCCGCGAGCAGGCTTCCGAAGCCGTTCGCGCTGCGCGCCCGCGCGTTGACGAGCTCACCCGTTCGCGTGACGAGGCCCGCGCGCAGGCAAGCGATCTGGGCTTGCAGATTGCCGAGGCCAACGACGAACTCGACCGCGTTCGCCGTGACGATTCCGAGGCTGCCGGCAAGCTCGCTGACGCCAAGGTTCGCCTAGCCCAGACGAGCGAACGCCTGCGTTCGCTGAAGGGCCGCGTGCCCGACCTGGAGCATCGTCTTGAGGGCATCGACCGTCGTATCCGCGGAACACGCCAGGCTTCGCGGTCGCTCGAGCTGCTGCGTCTGCGCGTCGACCCCATGCACGAGCGCTATTCGGCCCTGCTGGAGCGCGCGTCGGATTGGGCCGCGCGCCTGCGTGACCAGGCCTCTCTGGAGGAGGCGGACTCCGCTTCGCTCAAGAAGACCATCGAGGATGCCAAGGCAGAGGTTGCCCGCGCTAAGGAGCGAGTCGATACCGCCTCTGCCACGCAAAACGAGTTCAAGGTCGCGCGTGGCAAGCTCGAGGTGCAGGTCGAGGCTGCCATCAAGGCCATTACCGCCGATGGCACGACGGTGCTCGAGGAAGCGCTCATGCTTCCGGCGCCCACGGACCGCGATGCCGCCGAGCGCGAACTCAACCAGCTTGTGCGCCAGATCAACAACCTTGGTCCCGTTAACCAAGTTGCCATGGAGGAGTACGAGCAGCTCAAGCGCCGCGCCGACTACATCGAGGAGCAGCTGGCCGATCTGGAGAGCGCGCGCAAGGCGCTCACCAAGATCACGGTGGCCATTGATCGCAAGATGCGGAAGGCCTTCCTGGTGACGTTTGAGAAGGTCGACGCGAACTTCCGCGAGATCTTCGCCATGCTGTTCCCGGGTGGACAGGCGCATCTGGAGATGACCGACCCCGAGCACCCGGCTGATACGGGTATCGAGGTCGTGGCGCAGCCGCGCGGCAAGCGCATCACCAAGATGATGCTCATGTCGGGTGGCGAGAAGAGCCTGACGGCGCTCGCCCTGCTCTTTGCCGTGTACCGCACGCGTACGGTGCCGTTCTATGTGCTGGACGAGGTCGAGGCGGCGCTCGACGACGCCAACTTGTCCAAGCTCATCGGCGCCCTTGATGTACTGCGTTCCGATACGCAGCTCTTGGTCATTTCGCATCAGCGCCGTACTATGGAGGACGCTGACGTCCTCTATGGCGTCTCGATGCAAGCCGACGGCGTCAGTCGCGTCGTCTCGCAAAAACTCGATCGCGAAACCGGAAAGGTCGTGAATGCATAATGGGATTCTTTGACGCTCTCTCGCGCGGACTTGAGCGCAGTCGCGAGGCCCTCAACGAGGTCTTTTACTTTGGCGGCGAGGTCGACGAGGATTTTTGGGAGGACCTAGAGGACACCCTCGTTATGGGTGACATGGGTGCCGAGGTCGCCATCAAGGTGTCCGATGACCTGCGCGATGCCGCGGCCAAGAAGAACCTCAAGACCGCTCCTCAGCTTCGCCGTGCCCTGGCCGAGCAGCTTGAGCAGCACTTTGTGCCCATCGGGCGCGATCCGTTCTCCGATACGCCGAGCTGCGTGCTGTTTGTGGGCATTAACGGTGCCGGCAAGACCACGACGGTCGGTAAGATCGCGAGCGCCATGGCCGCCCGCGGCAAGAACGTCGTGATCGGTTCGGCCGATACTTTTCGCGCCGCCGCTATCGAGCAGCTTGATGTGTGGGGCCAGCGAGCTGGCGTCCCCGTCATCAAGCGCGACCGCGGCTCCGACCCGGCTAGTGTTTGCTACGACGTGCTCGACGAGGCCGACAAGCGCGGCAGCGACCTGGTGCTCATCGATACCGCCGGTCGTCTGCACACGAGCCCCGAGCTCATGCGCGAGCTTGCCAAGGTGGTTAACGTGACGCGTAAGCGCGCCGCCAATATGGCCGCCGGCCCCATGCCCGTCTCGGTCGTGCTCGTGATCGATGCCGCCACCGGCCAGAACGGTCTGAACCAGGCGCTCGAGTTTAACGAGGCACTGGGCCTGGACGGTATTATCATGACTAAGCTCGACGGCACGGCTAAGGGCGGTATCGCCATGGCCGTGGCCGAGAGGCTCAAGCTCCCGATCCTGCGCGTGGGCGTGGGCGAGCAGGTCGATGACCTGCAGGAGTTCAATGCCAAAGATTTCTGCCGCGCCCTGGTGGGCGAGTCCAATTAAGGAGTGACTAGTGTTTGATTCCCTGAGCGATCGCCTCAACGACACATTTGACCGCCTGCGCGGCAAGGGCAAGCTGAACGAGGCCGATATCACCTCGGCCATGCGCGACATTCGCATGGCGCTGCTCGAGGCCGACGTCAACTTCAAGGTCGTCAAGGAGTTCGTCGCCAAGACCAAGGAGCGCTGCATGACCGCCGAGGTCATGGAGTCGCTGTCGCCGGCGCAAAACGTCGTCAAGATCGTGCTCGACGAGCTCACCGAGATGCTCGGCTCCACCGAGAGCAAGCTCGTCTTTAGTAACCGCATTCCCAATGTCATCATGCTCGTGGGCCTGCAGGGCTCCGGTAAGACTACGGCGGCCGTAAAGCTGGCTTACCTGCTCAAGAAGCAGGGCCGCTCGCCGTTGCTCGCTGCGTGCGACGTCTACCGTCCCGCCGCTGCCGACCAGCTGGCCACGCTTGGTGGCGAGATCGGCGTGCCGGTTTTCCGCGGTGACGGCGCGCACCCGGTCGATATCGCCAAGGGCGCCATCCAGGAAGCCGTCGACCGCCTGCGTGACGTGGTCATCGTCGATACCGCCGGTCGTTTGCAGATCGACGAGCAGATGATGCAGGAGGCCGTGGACATCAAGAAGGCCGTCAAGCCCGATCAGGTGCTGATGGTCGTCGATGCCATGACCGGCCAGGATATCGTCAACGTCGTCTCGACCTTCGCCGAGCGCACCGACTTTGACGGCGTGATCATCTCCAAGCTCGACGGCGACGCCCGTGGCGGCGGCGCACTTTCCGTGCGCCAGGTGACCGGTAAGCCCATCAAGTTCGTGAGCATGGGCGAGAAACCCGATTCGCTGGAGCCGTTCTATCCCGATCGTATGGCCAAGCGCATTCTGGGCATGGGCGACGTTGTCGGCATTATTGAGAAGGCCCAGGAGGCGGCCGACGCCGAGCAGCTCGAGGCTGCCGAGCGCATGCTGCGCGAGGGCTTCACCATGAACGACATGCTCGACCAGATGAAGGCCGTCAAGAAGATGGGTGGCATGAAGGGCATCCTGGGCATGCTCCCCGGTGGCCAGCGTGCGCTCAACCAGATGGGTGGCAACCTGGACGAGGGCATCTTCGATAAGAATGAGGCCATTATCATGTCGATGACCAAGGAGGAGCGCCTGCGTCCCTCCATCATCAATGGCCAGCGCCGTGCCCGCATTGCCAAGGGCGCCGGCGTGACCCCCACCGAGGTCAATAGCCTTATGAAGCAGTGGGGCGAGATGAATAAGATGATGGGCCGCATGCGCACGATGGCCAATCAGGCACAGGCCGGCGGCAAGAAGGGCAAGAAGGGTAAGAAGGGCAAAAAGATGCGCATGCCCAATATTCCCGGTCTGGATGCCATGGGCCTGCGCGGCATGGGCGGCCTGGGAACGGGCGGCCCCAAGTCCGATATGGACCTGCTGCGCCAGATGGAAGCGCAGATGCGTAATAAAAAGTAGCGACTGGTAGAGTCGTGTATGGCGAAGGCCGCCTGGATGGTATTCCAAGCGGCCTTCGTCGTTGTGTGGCTTGTTGCGCGAATGGCACGTCTTGACGCCAGAGCATTTGCCGCTAGTGGCAGCCACAGCCCTCGTGGCCCTCGTTCTCTTGATGGCCGTGGCAACCGCAGGATCCGCCGTGCTCTTGGATGTGCTCGTGGTCGTGGTCGTGGCCGTGGCAGCCACAGGTGGCCTCGCCGGTCTGTGCGAGCGTGCCGGCAATGAGTGCCTCGACGCAGGCGTCGCAGCTGCCCTGGGCGCCTGCATAGACCGTGATGCCGGCCTGGGTAAGCGCGTTGATGGCGCCGCCGCCGATACCGCCGCAGATGAGCGTGTCAACGCCACCGTTGGCAAGCAGACCCGCCAATGCACCGTGACCAGTGCCGCCGGTGCCCACGACCTGCTCGTTGAGGACCTTGTCGTCCTGGATGTCGTAGATCTTGAACTGTTCGCTGCGGCCAAAGTGCATAAAGATGTTGCCGTTGTCGTACGTCGTTGCCACCCTCATGGTGCCGACCTCCTTTGCTGGCCATGCGGCCGTTGTCGTGGTGATGGGGGAGTACGCGATGTTGCCGCCTTCGATGACGATCGCCCGTCCATTGACCAGCGCGTTTGCCACCTTGCGATGCGAGCGGCTGCAGATTGCCGCCACCGTGGCCCGGGCAATACCCATGCACTGGGCGACTTCCTCCTGATTGAGTCCTTCCAGGTCACATAGGCGTAGGACCTCGAGCTCGTCGACCGTCATGTCGATGGCGTCGCCGCTCGCCAGGCCATCGGGGGTAAAACCGCGATATTCTGGGATGATCCCGACGCGGCGCAATTTTTCGCGTCTTCCTGCCATGCGCACTCCTTATCTGACATATGTCAACAATAGAATAGCGAACCTGCGGATTTGTGAAAGGAATTTCTGGCATATGTCAGAAAATGAGGGCTTATGTTTGGGCTGTGGGGCCGCGTGCGCCTGGGCTACAATGAATCTCGCTTGTAGGCGACTGACAGGAGGGTCAATGAGCAAAGCTGATCAACAGTTTGTAACCATGTGCCGCGATATCTTGGACCATGGCACCACCACCGAGGGCCAAAAGGTCCGTCCGGTGTGGGAGGACGGCACCCCTGCCTATACCATTAAAAACTTTGGCGTCACGGCGCGCTACGATCTGCGCGAGGAGTTCCCCGCGCTTACGCTGCGTCGTACGGCGCTCAAGTCCGCCATGGACGAGATCCTGTGGATCTATCAAAAGAAGTCTAATAACGTCCATGACCTCAACAGCCATATTTGGGACGAGTGGGCCGACGAGACCGGCTCCATCGGCAAGGCCTACGGGTACCAAATTGGCCAGAAGAGCCATTATGCCGAGGGCGACTTTGACCAGATGGACCGCGTGCTGTACGACCTCAAGAACACGCCGTATAGCCGTCGCATTATGACGAACACCTATGTGTTCAGCGACTTGTCCGAGATGCACCTGTATCCGTGCGCCTACAGCGTGACCTATAACGTCACGCAGCGCCCACAGGATGACAAGCCGACGCTCAACATGATTCTCAATCAGCGCAGCCAGGACATTTTGGCCGCGAACAACTGGAATGTGTGCCAGTACGCCATTCTGCTCATGATGGTTGCGCAGTCGGTCGATATGATTCCCGGCGAGCTGCTGCACGTGATCGCCGATGCTCACATTTACGACCGTCACGTCGATATCGTCCGCGAGCTTATTGAACGTCCGCAGTTTGCGGCGCCTAAGGTAACGCTGAATCCCGACGTGCATGACTTCTATGCGTTTACGACCGACGACCTCATCGTCGAGGGCTATGAGCACGGTCCGCAGGTCAAGAACATTCCCATCGCGGTGTAGGTGGCAGGCATGACGTGTAAGCTTTCTGCCATCGTTGCCGTGTGTGAAGACTGGGGCATTGGCTGCGAGGGCGATATGGTCGTGTCCAACCGTGCCGACATGCGCCATTTTGTGGCGTGCACCAAAGGCTGTCCGGTCATTCTGGGACGCAAGACGCTGCTGAGTTTCCCCGGCGGGCGTCCGCTTAAGAACCGTCGCAATATCGTACTAACCCGCGACGAGAGCTTTGCTGCCGAGGGCGTCGACGTGGTGTATAGCGTTGACGAGGCCTTGGCCGCCGTGGCCGATGAGCCCGTTGCGTGGGTGATTGGCGGCGGCGAGGTGTATCGGCAATTTTTGCCGTATTGCACCGAGGCCGAGGTCACGCACAACCATTGCATCCATGACGTGGATACGTACTTTCCCGATTTGGATGCCGATCCCGCGTGGGAGATTGCGCGGCGTTGCGGTGTTGCCACGATTGCCGCGGGCGAGGGTGACGAAGGTCTCGATTATGAGTTCGTGACGTATCGTCGCGTTGAGGCGTAAATCGTCTGGCGTGAACGGTATCATCGGGTTATTTGATTGCATGGGGCGGCGCTTAGCGTCGCCTCGTTTGGTATAGATGTGCTGCAAAGAAAGGTGCGGGCTGGCTGCTATGACTGATGCCGTTGAGGTTCTGCGAATTGATTCGCTCGAGGACGAGCGGCTCGATGCCTACGTGCGACTGACCGAGCGCGAGCTGCGCTGCGTGCTGGAGCCGCAAAAGGGCATCTTTATTGCGGAGAGCGCCAAGGTCATCGAGCGTGCCGTGCGTGCCGGATATCAGCCGGTGAGCTTTCTTTTGGGTGAACGCTGGCTCGACCAGATGATGCCGTTGTTCGAGCGCCTGGTTGTGCGCGAGGGCGCGGGTCCGGTTCCTGTGTTCGTTGCCTCCATGGAGCTCATGGAGCAGCTGACGGGCTTTAACGTGACGCGCGGTGCGCTCGCGGCATTCCGTCGTCCACGTCAGATTCCAGTTGATGAGTTCTTGGGCGGTGTCGTCGAGGCGGCGGGGGAGCGCCCGGTGCGCGTATGCGTCCTCGAGGGCATTGTCGACCACACCAACGTCGGCGCGATTTTCCGCTCGGCGGCTGCGCTGAACGTCGATGGCATTTTGGTGAGCCCTACTTGCTGTGACCCGCTGTATCGTCGCTCGGCCCGCGTGAGCATGGGCACGGTTTTCCAGGTGCCCTGGACGCGTATTGGCAGTGAGGCGCGCGTATGGCCGCATGATGGGCTGGCGGCGCTGCACGATGCCGGCTTTTCGTGTGCCGCCATGGCGTTGACGGATGATTCGGTGTCGTTGGACGATCCCGTGCTGCAGGAGATTGATCGCCTGGCGATCTTTATGGGTACCGAGGGTGCCGGCCTGGGAGCCAAGACTATTGAGGGCTGCGACCGAGCCGTGCGCATTCCGATGGCGCACGGGGTCGATTCGCTCAACGTGGCCGCGGCGAGCGCCGTCGCCTTTTGGCAGCTGTGCCCGCACGTGAGCAATGAGTATCACTACCAGCCGGGTTTGTATCACTAGACAGATATTTCGCTCCGGGCTCTGGTTCGGGGCGTTTCGGCCGACGCTGGTCGGTGCTAAGCTGGTATTGGCTTTGGTCTTAAATTGCCGTTTTGCTGTTTGACGTATGCGTGTGGGGAGGGCGTGTGGCTAAGAAATCTACGGCGATCGATGTAACGCAAGGTGTCATTTGGCAGCAATTGCTGTCGCTGTGCGTTCCCATCTTTTTTAGTTCGTTTTTTCAGCAGGCCTACACGCTTATCGGTACGTATATCGTCGGCCAGTTTGGCGGCAAGCTCGCGCTGGGTGGCATTCAAGCCACGATGGTGCTCACCGAGCTCTGCATTGGCTTTTGCGTTGGCGTCGGCGCCGGCTGCGCGGTCATTACCGGTCAGTATTTTGGCCAGCACGATGATGAACGACTGAATCGTTCGGTTCACACGGCCATGACGCTCGCGCTGGTGGGCGGTATCGTCTTCTCCATTCTCGGCATAGTGTTCGTTGAGCCCATGCTGGTGCTTATGAACACGCCGCATGAACTATTGGCCGAGGGCGTGGCCTATGCTCGCTGTTATTTTGCCGCGATGGTTGCGGCACTGCTGCTCAATATGGGAACGGCATTGCTGCGCGCCGTGGGCGACACGCGCGGGCCTGCTGTGATCATCGCTTCCGGCTGCCTTGTTAATGCGGTTTTGGATATCATCTTCGTTGCCGTGCTTCATATGGAGGCTCTGGGCTGTGGCATCGCGGTGGCGCTGACCATTTGCTCCAACGCCACGATGATCGTGATTCGTATGATGCACGCACCGGGTGCGTGGCGGCTTTCACTGTCCAAACTCGGCATTGATCCTGGCATTTGTAAGAGCATGATCTCGTGTGGTCTGCCGCTTGGCTTTCAGTCTGCTGCGTATTCGATTTCCAACGTTTTGATTCAGGTGTCGGTCAACTCGTTTGGTGCCGATGTCACCACGGCTTGGGGTCTTTCGGGCCGCCTGGATGGCATTGTCTGGATGGTTACCGAGGCGCTTGGCGTGTCGATCACCACGTTCTCGGCACAGAACTTTGGCGCGCGCAACTACGAGCGCATGCGCAAGGGCTACCATACGTCGCTCGTGCTGTCGTTTATGCTCATTGGTGGCCTGTCTGCCGTGCTGCTGGTATTCTCGGGTCCGCTGTCTCGTCTGTTTGTCGACGATGCTTCGATTTCGGCGTACACCACGACGATTCTTCATTTTATCGCGCCGTTCTACGCGATTTTCTCGATTATCGAGAACGCGTCGGGTTCCATCCGCGGCGCCGGCGTGAGCTTGCAGCCCATGCTGCTCACGATTTTTGGCACCGTCGTGCTCAGGGTGATCTGGGTGTTTGCGATTATGCCGTTCGATCCGTCGCTTGAGCACCTGCTGCTGGTCTACCCCGTAACCTGGGTAATCACCGCCATGATGTTCACCGTCTACCATCACAGCGGCAACTGGCTCGGCCGCGCCACTGCCTAGCTCATCCGTCAGATACCCCTGATAAGTTGCGGTGAAATAGTTCCTGAAAAGCCCTTGCGGACCGTCAAACAAGTACTATTCCACCGCAACTTCCTTATGAGCTGTAGGTGTTGGCGGAAAACGAATCAATTAGTATTCGATGCCTTGGCGGGCTAGGAGGCCTTCGTCGAAGTAGTGTTTGATGGGACGCATTTCGGTGACTAAGTCCGCGAGGTCGGCCAACGGCAGCAGCCCGCGGCCGGTGAGCACGAGTTCCGTGGTGGCGGGCTTTATCGCGATCAGCGCTTCGACATCCTCGCGTGTCACGAAGCCGCGGCGCATGGCCTCGCCGGGTTCGTCCAAAATCAGAACGTCGACCTGTGATATCTGCTCGCATGCGAGCTCCATGATCTGTGCGGCGCAAGCCTCGGGCGTGTCGCGGTCAGCTTGTACGATGCGCAGCCCCAGGCGCGGCGCGGCATCGTGTTCGGCGCAGTGCAGTTTCTTGGCAAACTGCAGCCTAAGAACGTCGAGCCCGTAGCCCGTCGCGCGCAGCGCGAGCCCCAGCGCAGCCGTCGTCTTGCCCTTGCCGTCGCCTGTATAGATTTGAACCTTGCCGACTTACAGTGATGCCATCTCTGTCCTTTCGTGCCCGGCGTCGGTTTATCGCCGTCCGGGTTGGGTATTCTAGAAAGCATTATCAACCCCAGTAGATGGAGTTCAAGCAGATGGAGATGGATGACAACAAACGTAGACGGAATATGATCCTCTACGTGCTCATCGCCTTCGTCGTCTACCTCGTGCTCTCGACCGTTCTGTTCCCCAACATCGGTCACACGCAGCAGATTACGAAGACCGATTACTCGACGTTTGTCAAAGCGCTCGATAAGAAGAGCGTCGACAAGGTCGAGTATAACACGGACGATTACACGATTTATTACACCAAGAAGGGCGAGGACGAGAACATCGCCTACAAGACGACCGGTGTGCCGAATGACGCGGGCTTTACCGATCGCGTGCTTGAGTCTGGCGCTTCGCTGGAGTCGGTCGTTCCCGATAAAAACTCGGGTTTGATGACCTACTACCTGCTCACACTCATTCTTCCCATGGCGATTTTCTTCCTCATCGGTTGGTGGCTCAACCGCCGCATGAAGAAGGCTATGGGCGATGACGGCCCGTCGATGAACTTTGGCGGCGGCGGTTTTGGCGGCGGCGGACTGGGTAAGTCCGGCGCGCGCGTGATCGCCTCCAAGGACGTGGGCGTGACCTTTAAGGACGTCGCCGGTCAGGAAGAGGCCAAGGAGTCTCTCAAGGAGGTCGTCGACTTTCTGGAGAAGCCGCAGCGCTACGAGGAGATCGGCGCCAAGCTGCCGCGCGGTGCTCTCCTTGTTGGCCCTCCGGGTACCGGTAAGACCCTGCTTGCCAAGGCTGTTGCCGGCGAGGCCGGTGTTCCGTTCTTTAGCATTTCGGGCTCTGAGTTCGTTGAGATGTTTGTCGGTCGCGGCGCTGCTAAGGTTCGTGACCTGTTTAAGCAGGCCAAGGAAAAGGCACCGTGTATTGTCTTTATCGATGAGATCGATACCATCGGTAAGAAGCGCGATGGCGGCGGCTTTAGCGGCAACGACGAGCGCGAGCAGACGCTCAATCAGTTGCTGACCGAGATGGATGGCTTCGATAACCACAAGGGTATCGTTGTCCTTGCCGCAACCAACCGCCCCGACAGTCTCGATCCCGCTCTACTGCGCCCCGGTCGTTTTGACCGCCGCATCCCCGTCGAGCTGCCCGATCTGACCGGCCGCAAGAACATCCTCGAGCTGCATGCTAAGAGCGTGAAGACCGAGCCGCCGATCGACTTGACCGCGATTGCCCGCGCCACGCCCGGTGCCTCGGGCGCCGACCTGGCCAATATCATCAACGAGGGCGCCCTGCGCGCCGTTCGCGAGGGTCGCAAGCGTGCAACCCAGGACGACTTCGAGGAGTCGGTGGAGGTCGTCATTGCCGGCCAACAGCGTAAGTCCACGGTGCTGTCCGACCACGAGAAGCAGGTCGTTTCTTATCACGAGATCGGCCATGCCATCGTTGCCGCTCGCCAGAAGGGCTCTGCGCCGGTCACGAAGATCACCATCGTGCCGCGCACGAGCGGTGCTCTTGGTTATACCATGCAGGTCGAGGAGGACGAGCGCTTCCTGACGACGCGCCAGGAGGTCTTGGACAAGCTCGCTGTCTATTGCGGTGGCCGCGCAGCCGAGGAGCTCATCTTTGGAGAGATGACGACCGGCGCCGCCAACGACATCGAGCAGGCCACCAAGCTCGCCCGTAATATGGTGACGCGCTTTGGTATGTCCGACGAGTTTGGCATGATGGCGCTCGGTACCGTGCAGAACGCGTATCTCAATCAGGACACGTCGCTCACCTGCGCCCCCGGTACGGCCGAGCGCGTGGACGCGATTGTCGCCAAGCTGATCGAGGATGCGCACGACCGCGCTTTGCAGATTCTGAAGGAGAACAAGTTTAAGCTCCACGAGCTGGCTCGTTATCTGTATAAGAAGGAGACCATCACGGGCGAGGAGTTCATGAACCTCCTCACGCGCGAGAATCCGCTGATGCCCAAGCAACAGTAATGCCGCGGTCGAGCCAGTAAACGCCGACGCCCCATTTGAGCAGCTATCTCAAATGGGGCGTTTTGCTTGAGAGGGATGGAAATGAAGATCGTGGTGAGCGCCTGCTTGATGGGCGAGAGCTGCAAGTATAACGGGCTTGACAACTATCATCGCGAGTTGGTCGAGGCCTGCGAGCGTACAGGGACTGAGGTTCTCTTGGTGTGCCCTGAGGTCTTTGGGGGCCTGCCCACGCCGCGCAAGCCGTCCGAGATTGTGAACGGAGAAGTTCGTACCTGCGAGGGCATCTCGGTCGATCGCGAATTTCGTCTGGGCGCTCAACGTGCGCTCGATATGTGCGAGCAAGCGGGCGGCCCGTCCGAGATTGCTGTGTGCGTCTTGCAGGATCGCAGTCCGTCGTGCGGCGTGGGCCATATCTACGACGGATCCTTCAGCGGTACGCTCACCGCGGGCAACGGTGTTTTCGTCGACCTGCTGCTGCGTCACGGGTACCGCGTGATTCCGGCTAGTGAGTTCGATCCCAGCATGTTGGAACATTGTCCACAGCACTCGAACCGAACACTTCCTCACGGGTGACCGTTTTGGCATCATCCGTGAAGTTGATATTGAGTACGACCCGGTCATCAAAGACGTAGACCGAGTTAACAGGCGCCGTACCCAGGCAGTCCCTCCCCGCGGCCCTCGCGCAGGAACGCGTACACGGCCCTCCCGTCTCTTGCGCCCCTCCCGGAACTGTCCACATCAGTGTAGCCAATCCAGTCCGCCAAGGGCTGCAGCCCGGACAACGCGGCGATGGAGGGCTTCTTCGGCCTGCTCAAGAAGGAGTTCTGGCACGGCAGGGACTGGTCGGAATGGACCCCCGCCCGCTTCATCGAGGAGCTCGGGGGGGGCTGGATCGGCTGATACAATACGGAGAGGCGCAGCGATGCGCTCGGTGGCCGCACGCCGGCCGAGTTCCGCTCCGCGCTGGGAAGGGCCGCGTAACGGTCCAAGAAATCGTCTGCAGTCTCCATTCTTGCCCCTTTGGGACGGCTTCTTGTTGGGGCGTGCCTGCCCCGGACCCTGCTAGGAACGAGTGCAGCAAACTGGAATTTTAAATTAGTCTTTGCAAATAACCTTTGAACCTTCACCATCAATTACAATTCCCTGACGATTGTTAATTGGGCATAGATTCAAATCCGAAAACTCAGTTATTATTTTCTCGGTAACTTTCTTAAATGGTGCTGTAAGAAAATGCGGAAGAACATAGAAATCAATCAAATTAAGCCCTGCATCATCTTCTTGTGAGTAGTCCTCCGGCTTTTCATCCATTTGCTCGATATATTGGATGCTTGGAGCGCATACAATCGCACCTGCCGATTCACCAATCATCAGTTTTCCCTTTGCCAATTCTTTTTTCAACAGCTCATCCGTTCCCGTTTTACGGAGCTGGTCTATAAGGAAAAAAGAATTTCCGCCATTAAAATAGATCACATCCGCATCTTCAAAAAGAGACTGTATCGTTGAATAAGCCTCCGTTGAAATATCAATTTCAGTTACGATTGCTCCCAACTTTTTGAATAATTTTCGAGCCGAGCCGACATAACCGGTGTAGCCTTCACGCAGCGAAGCTGTTGGAATAAATGCGACTTTTTTATTTTCAATTTCTTCCTTTATCAG
>DBFBFY010000185.1:0-14910 GCA_048201615.1 Collinsella sp. | reverse complement strand
CGGGGCCAGGCCGGGAACCCCCGAGCATGCCGTAATCGGTAAAATAAAAACCGCAGGTAGACGACTTGCGCATTCAGCGAAATGCAGGGTATGGACGGCCGGTCCGGGTCCAGCCCCGTAATCCGGCATGGTTTTGAAATGATACTAATTCACTAGCAGGAAAACTAGGTCGTTCTAGCGCCTTGTCGCCGGCTAATTTCCGAGTTCCAACCAGTTGCACAGAACATTTGCTCGCAGTCGCGTCTCGGCGCGCTTCATTGCCTCGGATTTGGCTTTATATCGAATCCCCAAACGACTGCAGACGCTTTTGACTATGGCGTCTAGCTGTTTTTTGTCGTTAAGCATATCGTGGGTTACCAGGAACACATCGAAACCCATGCTCTGGAGCGCAGTCATGCGCTCCGCATCTTGGTCAAGTACCGCGCCTGACCCATGGATGACCTCACCTTGGATTTCGATAATTGCTGCCTTCATTAGGATTGGGTTTACAATCACGATGTCACCGTAGCAAACCTTTTGACCTGCGATGCTTTGGGCTTCCTCGGATAGAGGGGTTAAATCGTTGAGGTATACGTATCTGAATCCTGAACCACCCAGACGTCGAGAACGACTTAGAAGCAGGACCCCCGCGACCTCGAGTGGAGATGCAGCAATGCCGATAACCTGCTGAGCGGCATCATAAAACTGCTTTCCCCACATTTGACTTTTGACCTTTTCGGCGAATCGATGCAAGTCGCTCAGTTCGATGAGTGGCTTTCTCATCCAAAGCGAAGTACCTTTGAGTTTCGTAACCTCTCTTCCATCCTCGCGATTGTTCGTTTGGCCTTCATTTGCTGGGACCTTTACGGTTGTGCGGGCATAAACTCGTTTCCAAGGAATCTCGTCTTCGCCTTCTCCAAGTTCGAACAGATCCTGCGTGCTGGAATTGCGATTCTCCTTTAACGCGATTTTTAACTGCATTTCGACAGCGGGGGTCGGCTCGAAAACAGAAAACCAGCTGCAAAGTTCGTACATAGCCAGTACGAGATCTATTTGGGACACAAAGCGTGTCATAGTAAATAACGTGTTAAGCGGATTGGTGACGCTAAAGCCTAAATGAGTGTCGGTTGTTGTGCCGGTATCCGAAGCCCCTTCCCAGCGAATAGTGGAGCGCAATCCCGAGTGGTGATTACAACAACCTGGCGAAGCAACAGCGATAATCGGGGTCTTGAGGACATCGGTTACGAAAGGGGCTTGGGATAGGGCCCGCCAGCCGTCATCGGAGCTGGGTAGGCGCGGGTAGAGGTCATGCACCTGCGGTGGGCAGCGCCAGTAGCGGAATGCGGTGTTTGCGCAGACGATTTCGTCCATGTGGCCTCCCCTGGTTTCGACCGTAGGCCGTGCGGATTGCGGGCATGGCCGATTATCTACCGGGGCATCATGCGGGTAAGTACGGGAAGCAAACCAAATGCTGACAAAAGCATGCCGAGTTCCGCCGAAAAACCGTCGTGTGATAGAAAACCGCTGGAAGGAGCTTTGGGCATGTGGTCCCTGTCTCCACATTTGCGCGCGGATCACATGGGGAATTCAATGAAAATACGCATGCGTTTTATACAAAACATGCGATGGCGTCAGCAAAAAGGGTGCGAAAAAAATGACGCCTTATACGACTACGATTCGTTTTGGAATCACCCTTGGTGTCAAAAAGAAAAAGGCCAGAGGCTTAACACCTCTGACCTGTACTTTAGATGGTGGGCGATACAAGATTCGAACTTGTGACCCCATCCGTGTGAAGGATATGCTCTACCCCTGAGCCAATCGCCCGTCGCCTTTCGGCAAAAGAGATACTATCATAGCCGCGCGTGGTTTACCAAGAACTTTTTGCCCCCGATTTTAAATTCGTGGGTGCTAGCCAAGCCAAAGCAACCAAAGCAATCGACAAAACCGCAGCTAAACCACCATTTACCGCTTAATCCACGAAGTCTCGGGGCGGCAGATAAGTCGCGCGTTGTTGTAGGCCATGTCGAGCGTGAGGCAGGTACGCGCGGCGTAGAAACCGTCCTCGCGCTGGATGGTCAGCGCCAGCTCGGGCTTGTCGCCGGTCAGGCACAGCGGTAAGAGCAGCTGGATCCGGCCGCCGTAGAACTGCGGCACGGCGAGCGTGTAGTTGGCGGCGGCGCGGCGGGCGGCCTCGACGACGGCTCCCTCAAAGGCGCGACGCAGCAGCAGCGAGTTGCCCTCCCCCATCAGGCTGGCGGGAATACGCGTAAGGTTCTCCTCATCGCCCAGAATGTGGTCGATGTTGGAACGGATGGGCAGGCGGTAGTCAAAGACCAGCTCGGAGGGGTCCTCGGCAAAGCGCACACGGCACGGCAGGTACTCAAACGAGACCAGCATGGGGTCGCTTTCCTTAAAGAAGCCCTTCAAAAACCAGCGCTGGCGTGCGTCGGGCTTGGTGTTGGGCTCAAACAGGCCGTAGATGGTCTCGTAGCGGCGCGTGTACAGGCCGGTGTTGAATAGGCAGCGGTCGTCGTCGAACACCAGCGGCAAGTTGGACGGGGCGGTCTGGTCCACGTCGCGCTCGGTCAGGAATACCGCGCGGCTAAACGAAAACGACAGGTAGTTTTTGAGAATGCGGTTGCCGGGACCCCAGTCCTCGGGGTCGGCGAGGTCGGCCAAGCGCTCGTAACAGGGCTCGGGGCAAAACGCAAAGTCGTAGACATTGCTGCACAGGGTGCTGGGGATTTCCATGTGGTGTCCATTCCATTTAATAGCTGGCATGCGGATGCTTAGATTCTATACGAGCGAAAGATCGCCCGTGCCCGCAACGAATCCGCAGCGCAGCTCTTCGGCTAGCTCGCTGTTCGTGCGGCGACTGGAAACGAGGTCCTGGATCCAGGCGTAGTACTGGTTGTCTTTTGGTTCGGGGCTGTCAGACAGCACGACCGGAGTGCCTGCGAACCTTAAGACGGACAACGCAAAGACAAGGCTGGTTCGTTTGTTACCGTCTTCAAAGATATGGTCCTTGACCATGTGCTCGGCCACGTAGGTGACCTGGTCAAAGATGTCTGCGAAGCGATCGGCCGGCGATTGACCGAATATCGTACAGAATGCACCCGCAAGCACGGACTCGACGCGTCCAAGCTCAAGCGCGGCCCGGTCGCCTGTGGCGTCGGTTGTATAGCAGCGCCCGACCGTCATCAGCGTGCTGTGCAGGCGCATCACGGCCGCGGCCATATCTTCGAGCGAACCGGCATCATCGAGCACGAGCGGCGCGAACGGATGCGCTCCCCGCTTCGTGTCCGCCATCATGAGTTCTCCAAGAGCCTGAGCGCGTTGGGCATGTTCGAAATGGTCAGCCGAATAGCTTCGTCGATTGACGTGGTGCCGCCGAGCAAAATCGGTGATACTGAATTTGCCACGTGCGCAGTTGAATGATCTTCTTGAGCAACGCAATCAGCGCCGTCATCTTGTTGAACATAGCTCCAAGGCATGTCTGACTCCTCTATAGCTTTACAGACGAAATAGCCTGCGAGTCGTACTCCAGAGCAATCGGTTGCCAGACGAGGTCTTTGATGGTGCAGTTTAGGGTGTCTGCAAGCGCCAATGCCGAGGAAACCGAGGCACGGCGCAGGTCCAGTTGGTTTTGCTCGTAGAGCTGTATGGCACGGAGTTTGACTCCCGATTGGGCGGCCAACTGCTTTTGGGTCAGGCCGGACGCCTTTCGTGCTGCCTTGAGGCCCTTTTTGCCTGCCTGGGCTTTGTTCCATTTATCAATGACTATCTGGGCGAATTTATCTTCGGAGGCCTCATGAAGCGGATGGTACGAGCCGATAATCCAATCGAGTGGTGCCACATCAAAAAGTTCGCTAAAGCCTAGGCTGCACGTCCACTGCGTGTATGCCAAAACCCAACCTGCCCAGTATTGCGGGGAACGGTCGAACGGATAGGCCTCCCTGAATTCGACGGGCTTCAGACCCGCGTGAACAATGATCTCGCGTGCAAGCTCGTCGCCCGACATGCCGCAGACAACGCGTGGGATACCGCGCTCAAACTGTTTCATCTCAAGAGCGTTTGACAAGATCGCCGTCAGTTCGGTCGGATTCAGCCCTTGGTCGCAGAGGGCAAAATCGACTGCCTCGCCCAGCGTTCTCATAGCGTCCTCGAGATACACTTCACTGTAGGCGCAGGTCATCTGCAGTCATCCCCTCTCGAATGATGTCGACGATGCGGATTCCCTCAAACGGGTTTTCGGCAAGCAGCTGCCGATACTGTTCTCTTGCTGCTTCGTCTCGTTCCCTGGCCAATGGTCCATACAGGGCTAGCGGTGCGCGCTCAAATCCAGCAAATCGAATATTCTTAAACGCACGCTCGCTTTTGAGCATGATCTGCTCCCCCAGGTTGCCAAGCCTCATAGATCGACCAAGTTGCTCAACGGTGATCGTATTGTTCACAAATGCCCTGGCATAGCTAAAGTACGAGTCGTCCGCACGCCATCCTCTAATCACATCATAGGCTTCAGTATCCGGTAAAAAGTGATTGTGGAGATATTCGCACGCCCCTACGGCAACGGCAGTATCTTTACGAAAAGAACGATGCTCTATGAGCAACGCTATCCAATGAATGACGCTATATTGCGGCGATAGCAGGTCGAGGATATTAAGATCGGTCATATCGAGTTCATATCTATTTGCAAAACCATCGACATCCCGAGAGCATGCCCATTCCTTTGCAAGGTCGAGGCTCTCTGTGCAATAGAATCCCTGTCCATAGTCGTTATGGACTTTCCCCATGCCAAGCTGGGGAGCCTTAATGATTTTCTGAGAACCATGCCACAGTTCCACGCGAGTCTCCTAACAGGTATCGCTCTAGCGATAGTATAACATACTATCGCTAGAGCGATACCTGTATTCAAATAGCAAGAGGGTGTCTGGAACCGAGTTTGAGTTCAATACTGGCTCCTAAGGCTCGCCGAGTCCGGAAGAATGCGACAAAATTCAGACTTGCTGATCACGCCGGAGCACACTAACGCCTCGTCCTGCTTACAGAGCTTCATAGACACGCACCTCATCTTGCTCGATGCTTTTGCGGAATGCCGGGCGCATGTGCTCTGGTGGGTTGGTGACGATATCAACCTTTCGCCCAAGTTCCCTCTCGAGCTCATGGGAGAGTTCGTAAAGCGTGCCGAACGTCATGGTGTTGCCGCAGACTAGGCGCAAGTCAATATCGCTATCGGGCGTTTGCTCGCCTCGGGCAAACGAGCCAAATTAATATGCTTCGCTGACGTCGTATTGAGCAAGCACGCGGGAGGCGGCGGTGGATATGTCGGTAGGCGTAATCATGGGTTATTTGCCGTTCAACAGTAGACGTCAGGGGGCCAGCGCCGAAACCGCCGGTCCGGCTTTTTGCCGTTCTGCAAGCTCGAAGATAAATGGGGCGTTTGATCTAACGAACTCGGTCAAAAAATCCAGATCGTCAATAGAAAATCCTTCGACATTGAACCAATTAACCGCAGGCAAGAAGCATTCTGCATGGTCAAAGCCAAGGTCAACCGGACGCTCGACGGCTACGCGAACGGTCCCGTCATCTCTTGTCTCTGAGTAGGCAAACTGAGTGCCGTCATCAAGCTGAACATAGCTCCAAAACACGTCTACCTCCTTAGTGTTTATATCCGAGTATAAAGAGCAGACTAGATGGTTTGGATGTTCTTTGTAGAACGAGTTTGTCAAAAAGACATTTTTAGAATTCATGCAGACTCTCCGAAAAAGAAAATGCCTCCAACCCAAAGAGATTGAAGACATCTTCTCAGTGGGCTTTCTTTTGATTTCGTTGGTCGCGCCCTACGACCAATTTCTGATTTAAGTATGCCCAAGTAATGAAGGAAATGAGTGAGGTATCGAAAATGAATTTGGCAGAATTAGGCAGAGTCAAATAACGAATGCCTCGTGTTATTTCTTACCCTTCGTTCGGAAGCAGAAGCTTGGTATATATCTGGAAGACAGTAAGAAGAAATAGGTCTTCCATGGTCTCGATTCTCTCGCCATCGAAACCGCCGGGGCACCCGTAGTCCTTATCGTTGGCCTCGTCACCAGAGCCGTAGGTCGCCGCGTAGAATGCAATGGTCGACGCGAATCGGCAGGCCTCAATCTCGGAGCTCGATTCGAATTGATATTCATTTTTTAGATAGGAAATGGGGGCGAAGGAAGCATCCCTCGATTCGAAGGCCTCGGAAAGTACCTTACGGATAAGGTAATCGTACCCCGGGGTACAGCTATCAGGGGGCAGGAAGGAAGAGTCCAAGCACTCAGGAAGAAGGCCAACCCGAGGTGCTGGCAGTCTCTCCCCCGCATACCTTTCCAGACTGCGAAGCACGTATTTCCCATCATCATAAAGAACAGGTTCATCTTCTGGAAAGCGGTCACGGAGGGCGGCTTCGACTGCGGCGATGCAACGGACGAACAGGTCGTCCTCTCCCCTGACCCGCAAGTCAAGATTGCAGTATTTAAGAATCAGATTCTGCACCTCCGGCACAAGGCAGCAGAATTCCCAATACATCTTACGTGAATAATGGAAAAGATCATTGTGCATGGCGGCAACGGCGCATAGCGGAATCAGGCCTCTGTCGGCGTAATGCTTCGAGATGAATTCAATCGCTCGTGCCTTATTCCCTTCGGCGTGCCTACGCTCATCCCTCTCGTCCTGACGACGCTCGAATTCCTCCATGCGCTTGCTCTGGCAATACTGTACAACGGCGACGGCAAACGCCAATGCTAAAGAGATAACCGAGCATATTAATTCAGCCAACGTGTTCCTCTCCACAAGAAGTCTTCTACAAAATCCAGTAATCTCACGACTCCACTTATTGAGCAATTCTACGCATAAGACACTTGCTTTTATCAGAGCCATTTCATTATGAGCTTGTACGACTCTAGCGGAATAATTGGTGAGCTTATGGGGCTGGTTAGATCAAGCCATCTTTCGTCGACGAATCGGCGTCATCTGACAATGCATGAGGAGAACGTTGATAGATATACACCATCGTTTAAGCTCGCTGGATTAGCTCTTGATAAGAGCGAAGAATAGCAGCAAGGAGATGATTGTATGGTTCGGCGAATCTCTAAATCGGAAATTGGCGGCGCACTTGAGCAGTGGCATGTCGGGTCATTAATCAAATTTGTTACGCAGAGAGTTTACGCGGAACAACTTATCCAGGGAATCCCCTACCTGCAGGCGATTGATGAATTTAGATCAAAAGAGGCGGGAGATGGAAGGTCTGATGCCTACGAGGGTCTCCTTACAAGTTTTATGTCTGTTGGTTCAAGTTGTGCAATTTACTGCATGACGGCACTTGAAGATTCGAATTATCAATTCTTCCTACAGAGTAAGGATGGGCGGCGCATTAAAGACGAATTTTCAAATAGAGGCGCTGCAGTTTTGATTAAGGATCCTGTCGAGTTTTTGCTTCGATTTCAGGAAGCGGAACCTGAAGGTATCAATTTTGGACTGGTTTCTTATGACGGAGACATATTTGAGCCCAAGGTGGCGTTATCCAACTTTAAGCAGGCAGCCAGTGAAGTTCCTTTCCACAAGAATCGTGCATATGAATATCAACATGAGTTTCGAATCGTCACTGGCCACGACTGCGATATCGAATTTAAACAGGAGGACAGGGACGGTGTAACACACAACGTGTTCAACGGTTACATTCCCTATCAGGGTTTGAGACTTGGCTCCCTTGATGACATTGCTGAATTGCTTACCTTTCAGTGAATGTCTATCGACAACGTTAAAAGGCGCGAGTTGAATTATGTATAACTTCGAAGGGCGGAGGATCCGGCATGAGCAAGAATAAAAGCGACCAGAACGCGCATGAAGAGCAAGTGTTCAATGATGTTCTTAGGCTATCGATGGCCACGGGTGGTTACAAGAAGAAAGCTGCCTTGAAGGTGAGTGGATCTATTAACGCAAGCAGCGAGTGCCCTGATATTGTTATTACCCGCGAAAATGGATCCATTGTTGGTTTGGAACATTTTAGAATCGACCATAACATCAAACATGGTCGAAACGCTCAATCAAAATCTGCTGAGTTCACATCTGTGATGAAAGCTGAGCGCGAAAAGCTAATGCCAAGGCTTAAGGCTGACGATGTTTCGCTGGAGGAATTGGCGGGCATCTTCGCAAACTATGTCTCGTTGGCAAAATACCATCAAAGCTGTGCATGTTGCGATGATTTGTCGCGCTCTCTAGATGCCCGATTGTTTGGTGGAAAAACAGGCCATGCTAGCAAATTACCTAAATACCGCAATCACCTTACTGAACTTAGCGGTGATGATGGCCGCATTGAATTGGGTTATCTAATTGAAATTCATTCAGATTTTCAGGGATTATTCATGCACGATGGAACAAGAGTAGCCCGCCTCGTCAGTGGGCAATGCCCACTTTATGCGGAAATTTACGATCTTCTTTTCAAGTCATCTTGCGAGGTCGATTGGATCCTAATAGGTTTTTACCCATGCCTGACTGACCAGATCGTGAATGCCGCCATCATAGATTGCCGTAACAATATGTTTAAGGAGAGCTGCCGCAGGCAGCGTCTTAAAAGAGCGGAATATTTAGGTCTAGGTAAAACAGAACCCTTTCTTAAGCAAAGCAGAGTTGGAGAAACAGAAATTGAGCTTTGCGGAGATAAGGTAAATATCAAAATCGAAAACCCCGCTGAAGGGATTTCCCCTGATCTCCTATTTTGCACTGCGATAAATGATGCTGCTAGAGCATTAAATCTTGATAGAAGCGGCGAATCGTATACAACAACTATTTCTGTTCAACTGATTTACGAACTCGTGCGGATGAGGAGTAAGAAGATACGAGGCATCGTAACACTCTATGACGTTATGCGGCTGCTTGCAGAGATTGAGCCAGCTATGTTAAAAGAGGAAATCGAGAGTTTTAGTGAACGGTATAACATTTCCGAAACACCAGACTTTTGCTTATAGACAATCCGGGATGTCACTAAAAAGCCAGCTCATATAGCTCACCAATGAGTTCGGTTTAGTATTTGCCCGCTTTGGCACCGCCGAATATTGCGAAGCAACTCTGATGGTTTTTCGCTTGGGCACCAAGGTCGACAAAGACCCCGGTGCCCCTTCGTTGCCTTCAGTCCAAACTGCGACATTATTGAATGCTTGTATCATTCATGTGGACCTGGGTCGCATGTCACGATTCAGCCCATGGTCGCGTCCGTATGGCCCCGCCTTCGATTATTGGGTGCCAATAAACAAACAAGCATATAGTTATACCTTGTGGATGTCCCTTTCTTCTAAATGGCAGCTATCTCAACAACGACATGCGGTAGCTAGAAACACTATACCAAGAAGGAAAAGCGTCACGGAAGTTGCGATCCAGTTGTTGTCGGCAGTCTTGGGGAGTGTCGCTGCGGTCACGTTGGTGGCTTTAGGCTTGGACGGCGTAGGCACCGTGGTCTTGGTCACCGTCGTCTTGGTCGTTATGTTTGTCTTGGGCGACGTAGCCGCAGGCTTCATTGCGGCAACCGTCGTTGGCTCCGTACCGGGTTGCTCTGCAGCGGGACCGACGCCACCATCAGGCGCGCCCGTCCCGCTGCCCGGCACATCGGACCCATCGTTCTCCCCCGCCGGAGGCATGGCGACATCGGGCTCAACCATCACATGCGGTGCCACGACTCCTGCAGCATCCACAACGCCACTAGTACCAAAGGTCCCGCCAGCAGGCGTCACGAACCGCGCGGACACGAGCGACCCACCCGTGCAAGCAACGCCGCCATCGGCACCGGCCGCGTCGAGCCACGAGGCGTCGACCGAAAGCCCGCACCCGGCCGAGCCGTCGCCAGCGTCCTGCAGGTACAAACCGTAAGCGTACACGCCGGCGGCGGGCGCGGCACCGAAGGCGACGACGCGCCCGCCGCCGCGCACGGCCATGTCGCCGGCGATCACGCCGGCCATGGCCTCGCCCGTGACGTTCGCCCCGTCCGCCCGGGCATCGACGGTGCAGCCGTCCACAACGAGCGCTCGCGAGACGTGGATCGCGCACTGCGAGCCCGATGCCGCCAGGGACCCGGTGCCGCTAAGCGTCAGGTCGCCCCACACCTCCATGCCGCACTGCGAGATGTCCGCATCGGGCGCCTGCGACTCGACCACCGAGTTCTGCCCCACAAGCGTCACGACCAGGTCGCCGTCGGCGCCGATGGCGTCGCCCGCGTAGCCGTCGAGCTCCAGATGGCCGGCATCGGTCCAGGCCCAACCGGGGCCCGAAACGCCCGGCTCGCAGTACGTCGCGCCCGCGATGAACAGGCTCTCCGCGCCCGCGGCATAGGAAGGCCCGCCCAGCAAGACGCATAGGCAGGCCATGGCAGCGATCGCGATGTGATGACGGCTGGTGTGGGACTCGGCGGCAAACATACCCGCTCCGATCTTCGCAGGAGCCAATAGGATGTGCACCAGAAAATGCCCTGGTAGCAGCACCTATTAGTTTAGCGAGATCGATGCGGGAGCAAAGAGAAATCGCGTGGGCAATGTCCACAATTAGGTGTAAATCGTTTTGCCAGCCGGTGAAAGGGAGAATCAGCTTCCGAATTCGCCCTTCACGTTTCTGATGATGTTGTTTGATAAATGGTTCCGATAGTCCATAAAAGATGGTTCATAATAGATTTAGATGAAAAACCTTCGGATTTGTAAGGCGGGGTCGCTGAGACGGTACCGCCTAGTTTTATCAGCGTGCGCCTAACGATCGAGATCACATTCTCCCTCGCGCGCGAAGAAGTCTTGCCCTGCGAAGACTATGATCGGTTGGACAGGCCCGGCGTATATCGCGTACTTCCGTAGTTTTT
Organism: Collinsella sp.; assembly: GCA_048201615.1. Classification (GTDB taxonomy): domain Bacteria; phylum Actinomycetota; class Coriobacteriia; order Coriobacteriales; family Coriobacteriaceae; genus Collinsella. The sequence continues at coordinate 4,070 of DBFBFY010000185.1, read as the reverse complement.
CTTCGGAATATCCGTATTAAAAATACGGGCAAATTGACCAATTTGCTAAGCTACTTTATCCTGTGTTTCAAATAGACTCAGAAAGCAGAGGAGCCGTGCCATGCTCAAGAAGTTTTCGGTTTCAAATTTCAAGTGCTTCAATAAGCGAATTACATTTGATCTATCCGATCCCGCCAACTATTCATTCAATCAACAGGTAATTCAGGATGGCATTAAGGCAAAGGGCATCATATATGGTGCGAATGGCAGTGGAAAGTCCAATTTCGCCCTCGCGATATTCGACATTGTTCTGCATCTGACCGACAAGGAAAAGCTGCTCAAAAAATACTCGCCATACCGGTGCCTTAATTCAAAGAGTTCAATTACAGAGTTTCAATACGATTTTGTCTTCGACAATATCGAGGTCGTATACCGCTACGGGAAAACCGACCCACAGACGCTTGTATACGAGAGTCTGTACATTGCTGGCGTGGAGGTCTTGAGCTACAGGTTCGACGCTCAAACGGGCCATGTTGACCTGCCGGGCGCCGAGTCCCTCTCGCTTTCTACCGATCTCCCCACTGAGTCCGACAGGCTGTCGCGTGTCAAATATGTCAAGAGCAATGCAATACTGCGAGATGAGCCGTCTGCCAGGGCGTTTAGAGCCTTCACCTCCTTTGTCGACAACATGCTCATGTTCTACTCGCTCGATGAGCGTGGATATCAGGGGCTTTCGGTTGGCTCGGATATCTTTACCCAGGGCATTATTCGCGAAGGAAAGATGGAGGACTTCCAAGAATTCTTGCGCCAGCAGGGAATCTCCCTGAACCTCGTATCCGTGGACGTGAATGGAGTTCCCGAGCTTTATTGCAGGTTCGAGGGCGGTACCGTTCCGTTTGCGTCGGTCGCCTCGACAGGCACCATGTCACTTGCTCTGTACTACTACTGGTATATCAAGATGAGCAAGGCTTCCTTGGTCTTTATCGATGAATTCGATGCCTTTTATCACTTTGAATTGTCCCGGTCGATCGTGGAGATGCTACGGGACCTTGAGGGTGTCCAGGTTTTCATTACGACGCACAACACGGACCTTTTGACGAACGACCTCATGCGCCCCGATGTCTATTTCATTCTCAAGGAGGGGGAGATTCGCTCGCTGGAAAAGCTAACACCCAAGGAGCTCAGATTGGCGCATAACCTCCAGAAGATGTTTAAGGCCGGTGCTTTCGATGGCTAGCCCGGTCACGCTCTTCATCGTTGAAGGAGAGTCGCGTGACCTGCGCTTTGCGGAGAAGATGAAGGATCTTTTTCTGAAAGGGAGAGATGACCTGAGGGTGATCTGTCTGCCAGCGGCGCAGAACATCTACATGCTTTACGAGCGGCTTGCAGAGGAGGACTTCGATCTGGATGTTGTGGAGGTACTGAGAGAAACGGTGCCTTCTGCTGCAAAATGTCTAGAGGGCGTGGAGAGGGATTCTGTTGATGAGGTCTTTCTCTTCTTTGACTACGACTCTCATCAGAACAATGCGCCTGGATGCGAGTCCGATGCCCTTGTGGAGGCGATGCTCCTCGCATTCGATAACGAGCACGAGAGCGGAAAGCTCTATATAAGCTACCCGATGGTCGAGGCACTGTACGATTATCGCGCAGGGCAGTGCCAGGCGCATTCAGGCTGTTTTGTTGACAACTCGGAAATCGCTCAATATAAAAATAAGTCGGGAGAGGGAAACGTTAACGTGGGGAAGCACATGGAGCTTCCCCAATGGAAAGATGCAATCGCTGCCTTCGTATTGAGATGCAAGTGCCTGCTCGGTCTCGATGAGGTTTCATTTGAGACGTATCGAGAGCTGGTTACGGTCGATGCGATCTTCCGCGAGGAGAAAAGGATGCGGATCGAGGACGGTTCGGTGTTTGTGCTATCGGCTTTTCCAGAGTTTCTGCTCGACTATTTCGGTGATAAGTTCTTTAATTCCATGGCTCCGATGCGCCACCTTAAGTTTGATGATTGCCCCCGAGGAAATGGATGAGACGCAATTAATCTCGCGGGTACAGGTTCTCCTGTCTAAATTGTGAACTCGGCATAAGAAACGTTGTTGGCCATGCCCCGGACAGCATCCAGTCGATGATGTTCTCTTGCCTGATGCCGCCGCGACCTCCCACGTCAACGCGGTCGAGCGTGAGCGGGGTCTTCGGATAGTTGTTCCGAATCGCCTGCAGCGGCGCGAGCTCGGGAAAGTACCTCACTATCAGCTTCCCCCACTCCGACTTCGGGTTCACGCAGGTGATGTGGAACCCGTTAAGCCCAGCTTGGACAAGCTGTTAGGAGACTGGCATTTCGCCTGCGTCGATCTCGAGAGGATCGGCGACAAGGTTGCGAACAAGGACTGGAAAGGTCATTATGAGGGGTAAATAAGATGACAGACAACACGTATTCGGGAACTCTAAAATTCAAAGATGTTGATTTTGTCTTTGTGTTCGATGGCTCTGAGCTTGTTCTCATCCCGCCCAAAGAATGCAAGAATGACATTATGTGGGGTTGGCTAAAAAAAGAAATTTGCCCCGGTGTGTATACATCCGGCGACCCTTTGACTGTTGATGTGCCTTATCTTGACGGCTTCTGCAACGAGACAAGCAAGCGATTGATCTTTTTGACCAGGGAGGAATCGACTGTCGGAAGTCGAAATTCGACTCTGTATATCAACGTTGCTGGGTATCTGGAATGTAGCCCGAATACCAATGGTTTTTGCAGGATGACTCTATCCGGCAGGGCCTTGAATTACATTCATCCGGTTAATAGGACATTCTCGCAGGTATTTGATTCTGACGACCTTACAGAAAAGGGAATCATCTCTATCAGGACAAATGGATTCGACAGAACTTCGACCGTGAAGAGAGCATTTCGCTTTGAGGGCAGAGATATCGCGGCGTATTTCTCAGTTGGGTGGACATGCAGTATGAAAATTAGTACTCCACCCATCACCCTTAATTCCAGCATGATTTTCGAGTTTGATGAAACGGACGATTACTGGTTTTTCTATCGCCTGTGGCATGCAGCAGAAGACTTCCTCAAATATCTGACATTCAGCAAAAACACACTAATTGAGGATTGCAGCCTGCAGGCTATGTACGACGACTCGCATTACCCCAGCACAGCTGAATTCAAGCTAGCGAGATCCTCAGAGCCATTTGATACCAAGCCTCTTGAAAAAGGTCGATATATTCAGCTGTCTTTGCTGGACCCGTATGAGATTAAAATGTTTGGAGCGATTGCAGACGGAGAAATCTACCTAAGGCATATTCCTGAAACATGCGAAAAGGGACATACGCTCGATGCATCGGACTTCGTGCTGACTTCCGCAGCATTTGAATGGGAATTTGACCAAGCGTATCCAAGCGGAGTTGTCAAATCAGAAGCTCGAGTGGCTGCTGAGCAACGAGCATCAGCTCAGATGGATGAATGCATTAACCAAAGCTCCGGAAAAGCTAAAAAGATATTGAAATATGCAAAGAAGAGCATCGGCTTTAGCAATCTGGAATCGAAGATAGTACAGGCTGGTCGAGATTTTCATGAAATGATTGGGGTATTTGGGGAAGGTCTATACAAAAGGAATGATGAGGAATTTTCCTACGAAGTCATTGGAAGCAGGCTGGCTGAGCAAAGAAATGACTTTGCCCATGGAAACATTGACAAGGATTTCAAAGGTGCTGCCATTCTTGATTTGCTGCTTCTACGCTATCTTGTCTATGCAATGCAGCTGAAGCGCATCGGTGTCTCAGCTGCAAATACTCGCAGAGCGATAAATGAGCTATTTGGCTTAATGTATTACCTCCCTGCAGAAGACGGTGACACAGAGACGGTGGCCAAGAACACTGAGATAAATGAGCCGAACAACGAAACCGAAGGCAATGCAGACGAAATCGTAGAGGCGGAATAGAATGGTTCCCGACTGCTGACGCTCCTATTTGGCAAGGTGTTTTTTAGAATCCATTTTGCGCTCGGCCTCGAAGGCCTGCCTGTCCCAATCGAGCGGAAGTCCGGCCTCGACCCATGCCTCGTAGGCCCTCCTTATGGGCTTGAGCTCCCTTTGGCC
>DBFBFY010000184.1:0-4595 GCA_048201615.1 Collinsella sp. | reverse complement strand
GCACGACCCGCAGTGGGAACCGCTCATCCACGAGAAGTTTATGACGCTCATCCCGCCCACCGACCACAAGTTTGCGGCCCTGCACGGCGCCGTATGGTCGGGCGGCTCGTTTGTCTACGTGCCCAAGGGCACCAAGCTCGATTTCCCACTGCAGAGCTACTTCCGCCTTAACGCCAAGGGCGCCGGCCAGTTTGAGCACACGCTCATCATTGTCGAGGACGACGCTGACCTGCACTTTATCGAGGGCTGCTCCGCGCCCAAGTACAACGTGGCCAACCTCCACGCCGGCGCCGTCGAGCTCTTTGTGGGCAAGCGTGCGCACCTGCGCTACTCTACCATCGAGAATTGGTCCAAGAACATGTACAACCTCAACACCAAGCGTGCGCGCGTGGACGAGGACGGCGACATCGAGTGGATCAGCGGCTCCTTCGGTAGCCACGTGGGCTACCTCTACCCCATGAGCGTGCTCAGCGGACGCCGCGCCCGCTCGAGCTTTACCGGCATTACCTTTGCCGGCGCCGGCCAGAACCTGGATACCGGCTGCAAGGTCGTGCTCAACGCGCCCGATACTTCGGCAACCGTCGAGACCAAGGGCATCTCCAAGAGCGGCGGCATCCAGACCTTCCGCAGCTCCATCGTGGCCACGCCCAAGGCCGAGGGTTCCAAGGCAACCGTGAGCTGCCAGTCGCTCATGCTCGACGACCAGAGCCGCTCCGACACCATCCCCGCCATGGACATCCGCGCCAAGAATGTCGACATCGGCCACGAGGCCACCATCGGCCGTATCGGCGACGATAAGGTGTTCTACCTGATGAGCCGCGGTATCTCGGAGGAAGAAGCCCGTACCATGATCGTCAACGGCTTTGCCAACCCGGTCTCCAAGGAGCTACCGCTGGAGTACGCCGTCGAGATGAACAACCTGATCAAGCTCGAGATGGAAGGAGCGATCGGATAATGAAACAGACCACGAACACCGCTGCTACCACCCTTGAGCAGGTCAATGCGATGCCGGCTGCCACATGGGGCTGGCTGAAGATGAACCAGACCAAGCTCGAGCTCTCTGACGAGCTTGCCGCCGCTCCCGCCGAGACCGTTAAGGTTGAGGGCTTGGACGAGCAATTTGCTGGCGTGGCAGACGCGTTCGACGCCGCCATGGACGCCATGGCCGAGCGCTTCCCCGAGCGCCGCGCCTCCGCGCCCGGCGATGCCGCCGACCGCGCCCGCATCACGCCCGAGACCGAGCTCGACGTGCCCGCCACCTCCGTCTACCAGGCCGGTGCCATTAAGCTGGAGGAGGAGCTCTCCCCCGCTGAGGCCTTCGAGACTGGCATGGGCGAGGCTGCCTACACCTACCTGGCCGACCACGCCACCAAGCGCGTCGTCATCGATGTGCCCGCATACAAGCACGCCACGGTTACCGTGCGTGTGAGCGGTGTCGATGCCGCCGCGGCCATCGCCGCCATCGACGTCGTCGTCCGTCCCCAGTCGACGCTCGACCTGCAGATCGCCCTGGACTCCCCCGTTGCCGGCGAGGGCGTCGTGGGATCCGTGCTGCGCGTGTGCGCCCACGAGTACGCCACCGTCAACGTGACCTGCACGCAGACGCTCGACGATAGCTGGATCGCGCTCGACGACACCGGCCTGTTCCTGGACGAGGGCGCGCGCGTCAACGTGCAGCACACCGTCCTGGGTGCCGGCGCCAGCGCCACCGGCCTTGCCGGCGACCTGCTGGGCGATACCGCCAAGGTCACCATCGATACTGACTACCTGGGCGCCCGAGAGCAGGTGCGCGACTTTAACTACGAGCTGCGCCACCGCGGTCGCAAGACCGAGTGCGAGATCGACGCCAACGGCGTGCTGACCGGCACGTCCAAGAAGGTCTACCGCGGCACCATCGACCTCGTGCACGGTTGCAAGGGTGCAACCGGCACCGAGCGCGAGACGGTGCTTTTGGCCAACAAGGGCGTCGACAACAAGACCGTTCCCGTCATTCTCTGCGACGAGGACGACGTCGCCGGCAACCACGGAGCCACCATCGGCCACGTCCGCGACGAGCAGCTGTTCTATCTCGCCTGCCGCGGCCTTGACCAAAATGCCGCCGAGGACCTGTTCATCCGCGCCAAGCTGGAGGACGCCGCGCTTTCCGCGACCGACGAGCGCACCCGCGCCGCCGTCGTCCGCCTGGGCAACAACCTGATCGACAACTTTGAAGAGGAGCTCGCATGATCGACACCGAGCACGTTAAATGCGACACCTGTACCGCACCGGAGCCTATGGAGCTCGACGCCAGCGACGAGGCCTCGCGCGGCTGGCCTACCGTCGACATCGAGACTAATCCCTACAAGGCGCAGTTCCCGCTGTTCCAGCAGCACCCCGAGATCGCCTTCCTCGATAGTGCCGCTACCGCGCAGCGCCCTGCCTGTGTGCTCGACGCCGAGCGCGACTTCTATCAGCGCATGAACGCCAACCCCCTGCGCGGCCTGTACTCGCTGTCCGTCGAGGCAACCGACGCCATCGCGAAGGTCCGCCAGCAGATCGCCGACCTCATCGGCGCCTCACAGGCCAACGAGGTCGTCTTCACCCGCAACACGAGCGAGTCGCTCAACCTGGTCGCCAAGAGCTTTGCACCCACGGTGCTCGAGCCCGGTGACGAGGTCGTCATCACCATCATGGAGCACCACTCCAACCTGATTCCGTGGCAGCAGGTCTGCCGCGAGACCGGCGCCAAGCTCGTCTACCTCTACCCCACCAAGACCGGTCAACTCACCACCGAGGAGGTTCTGTCCAAGGTGGGCCCCAAGACCAAAATCTTGGCCGTGGGTCAGGTGTCTAACGTGCTGGGCGTCGAGAACCCGGTCAAGAATCTCGGCAAGCTCGTGCACAAGTACGGCGGCTATCTGGTCGTCGACGGCGCGCAGTCGCTGCCGCACATGCCGGTCGATGTGGCCGATCTGGGCGCCGATTTCTTTGCCTTTAGCGCGCACAAGGCCATGGGCCCCATGGGCATCGGCGTCCTGTGGGGCAAGATGGACCTGCTCAACGCCATGCCACCCATGCTCACCGGCGGCGAAATGATCGATTCGGTCACCGAGCAGGACGCCGTCTGGGCGCCCGTCCCCGAGAAGTTCGAGGCAGGCACGCAGGACGCCGCCGGCATCTTCGCCACAGGCGCCGCTCTCGACTACCTCATCAACACGGTTGGCTACGAAAACATCCAGGCACGCGAGCAGGCACTCGTCCACTACCTGATGGGCGAGCTCATGCAGCTCGACTTTGTCCAGATCATCGGCTCCATCTACTGGGACAACCATCACGGCGTCGTCAGCTTTAACGTCAAGGGTATCCACCCGCACGACGTCGCGAGCATCATGGACATGGACGGCGTGTGCATCCGCGCCGGTCACCACTGCGCGCAGCCGCTGCTTACCTGGCTGGGTGTCGAAAACCTTGCTTGCTGCCGCGCCAGCGTGGCCTTCTACAACGACAAGGCCGACATCGACAAGTTCATCGCCGGCCTGCATCACGTTTGGAGCACGTTCAATGGGTAATCTGTACACCTCCACCACATTTATGGAGCACAACTCGCACCCCGACTATAAGTACGAGATGGATGCTCCCACGCACGAGCACGACGGCATCAACCCCAGCTGCGGCGACGAGCTCACCTTGCAGCTGCGCGTCGAGAACGGCGTGATCGAGGAGGCCTCCTTTACCGGCCACGGCTGCGCCATCAGTCAGGCCAGCGCCGACATCATGGCCGACCTCATCACCGGCGAGACCGTCGAGGAAGCTCACCGCTTGGCAGAGCTCTTCCTCGCCATGATCCGCGGCGAGAAGCTCTCCGAGGAGGACCTGGAAGACCTGGACGAAGCCGCCCAGCTCCAGGACATCTCGCACATGCCCGCCCGCGTCAAATGCGCCGAGCTCGCCTGGCGCACCCTCGGCGGCATGCTCGAGGGGCAAGCTAACCAGTAGCGTATGCTCCGAATCCAAGGTTTTTGATTGCCGAGCCGACCAATACGGGCGGCTCTGTTTTTCCTAATGAGCACGAACACACAAAATCAGCGCATCCGGCGCCCCGTCTGTCGTTTACCACACGGCCAGACGCGAACACGGGCGTTTTCCACAGCACCAAAGGCCTGCGGCAGGGCCCCGGGCCCGCCAAGCAATGCGCCAAGCCCCGTTCTGCTGAGCTCCGACTCGCTTCACGCCTGCCGCAGACGGGTCCCATAGGGTGCGACGTGCATTTTTGCGAGTATTCAGCACGCCAAGCTGTATGTATACGCATCGAAAGCGTTAATCAACGTCTCCAGGCGCATATATATTGTGTTTTAGAACAAGCATCGCGGTCTCAGGGATCACATACATGCGCTTCGGAGGCACATCGGAAGGCATAAATAGCTTCGGGACCCGTATGTTGCAAGATTGTGGCAGTGCCGACAGCACCACGATGATGAAAACTCCGTTTTTTGCACGGCGCAGACGGGGGTAGGCACGGGCAAACCCGGACTGAGCTGTTATTTTATGCAAGATGACGATTGTTCTATGCATATTAAGAAGTGCAGTTACCGTACCAAGCTTTTGAACGCTGGTTG
>DBFBFY010000183.1:0-2898 GCA_048201615.1 Collinsella sp. | reverse complement strand
TGAAAACACTCCGCAGAGCGAGGCCCGTCTTTCCGTTGCTCCGCAGGAGCAGGAAAGGCGGGCCTCATGCGCGAGGACGTTTTCAAAACCAAGCCCGGCCCCGGCCGGAGGGACCACGAGTGCTACAGGTTCTTGACACCCATCGCGCGCATGGCGTTCAGGATGGCGATGATCGCCACGCCTACGTCGCCGAACACGGCAAGCCACATGTTGGCGATGCCGAGCGCTGCCAGCACCAAAATCAGCAGCTTAATGCCCAGCGCAAAGATGATGTTCTGCCAAACAATCGACATGGTCTTGCGCGCCACGCGGATCGCGCGGGAGATGTTGGACGGTTTGTCGTCCATGAGCACCACGTCGGCGGCCTCAATCGCGGCGTCGGAACCCATAGCGCCCATGGCAATGCCAACGTCTGCGCGGGTGAGCACGGGCGCATCGTTGATGCCGTCGCCGACAAAGGCGAGCTTGCCCTTGCCCGATTCGGCTGCCAGCAATGCCTCGACGCGCTCGACCTTGTCGCCCGGCAGCAGCTGCGCGTGGAACTCGTCGAGCCCCAGCTGCTTGGCCACCGCAGCAGCCACTTCCTCGCGGTCGCCCGTGAGCATGACGGTGCGCTTGACGCCGGCGGCGTGCAGGTCGCGAATCGTTTGCTCGGCATCGGTCTTTATGGTGTCGGCAATTACGATGTGGCCGGCGTACGTATCATCGACCAGCACGTGGAGGATGGTGCCGACGATCTCGCAATTGGGCGCTTCGATACCGGCCACAGCAAGCATCTTGGCATTGCCGACGATGACGCGCTTGCCGTCGATAATCGCCGTCACGCCAAGGCCCGCGTCGTTGGTGGAGTCGCTTACGCGCTTGGGGTCGACCTCGCCCTGGTAGGCGACACGCACGGACTGCGCGATGGGGTGATCGGAGAACGACTCCGCAAGGGCTGCGACCTCGAGCAACGACTGCTCGGTATAGCCAGCCTCGGGGTGCACCGCGACCACCGAGAACGTGCCGTTGGTGAGCGTGCCGGTCTTGTCAAAGACGACGGTGTCCACATCGGCGAGCGTCTCGAGGTAGTTAGAACCCTTGATGAGGACGCCCAGCTTGGATGCGCCGCCAATGCCGCCAAAGAAGCTGAGCGGGACGCTAATCACGAGCGCGCACGGGCAGCTGACGACCAGGAAGGTCAGGCCGCGCAGGATCCAGTCGGACCAGGCGCCGGTGACCAAGCCGCCGCCGAGCGCGAGTACCGCGGCAGCGCCGGTGACGGCGGGCGTGTAGACGCGGGCGAAGCGCGTGATAAAGTTCTCAGTGCGCGCCTTCTTTTCGCTGGCATTTTCCACGAGCTCCAGGACACGTGCGACGGTGGACTCGCCAAAGGGCTTGGTGGTGCGCACGTGGATGAGCCCCGTCATGTTGATGCAGCCGCTGATGATATCGTCTCCGGTTTTGGCCGGGCGGGGGACCGACTCACCGGTAAGGGCGGCGGTGTCGAGCTGGGTTTCGCCCTCGACGATGACGCCGTCGATGGGCACGCGCTCGCCGGGCTTGACCACAATCACGGTGCCGACGGCGATGTCATCGGGGAAGACCTGTTCGAGCGTGCCGTCGGGTTGCTCGACGTTGGCGTAGTCGGGTGCGATGTCCATCATGGCGCTGATCGATTTACGGCTTTTGCCCACGGCGTATGCCTGGAACAGCTCGCCGACCTGGTAGAACAGCATGACGGCGGCGCCTTCGGCCATGTGCGGGCCGGTATCGGGGAAGAGCACCATGGCAAACGCGCCGATGGTCGCGACTGCCATAAGGAAACTCTCGTCGAAGGCCTTGCCGCGGCGGATGTTATTGAATGCCTTTTGCAGCACGTCGTAGCCGGCAATCAAAAACGGTATGAGGAACAGCATAAAGCTGGCGTAGATGTCGCCCGGGGTACCGAATGCGGCGGTGAGGGTGCCGAACTCATCGAGGGCGTACACCACGGCAAAAATGCCCAGCGCTACCAGGATGCGGTTGCGCTTATGCTCGAGTGACTCTTTCTTCTTGCGCTTCTTCTTTTTCTTCTTGGGGTCGGCGGTGGCCATGACTCGTATCCTCCCATTTGAATGAATGAACACTCGCTCATATAATTTCGCGAGCAAAGGCAGCGGCAATCGCGGCCTTGCAGGTTGGCGTAAACCTGGGCTAGAGAATGATCTCGCAGTCCGGCTCGGCGCCGGCCGTAAACTCTACAACGCGGTTGAGCACCTCGTCGAACTCAGCATCATCAGCCTCGAGCGTCAGCTTCTGGGTCATAAAGTTGACGGACACGGATTTGACGCCCTCGAGCTTGGCCAGCTCGTCCTGAAGCTCACGCGCGCAGTTGGCGCAGTCGATCTCGTCGAGTTTAAACTGCTTTTTCATGGTGGGTTCCTTTCTCTGTATTTGCGGCTTGGGTGCAGGCCGCGCTGGTACCGTGGTTGGTCGCTATTCGCAGATGTGGCTCATGCCTTGGTTGAGCATGGTGTAGACGTGGTCGTCGGCGAGCGAGTAGAGGATATTGCGCCCGTCGCGCCGGAATTTAACCAGGTGCGACTGCTTGAGTGTGCGCAGCTGGTGCGACACCGCGGACTGCGAGGTTTCGGTCGCTTCGGCGATGTCTGCCACGCAGAGCTCGCGGCCCATGAGGGCATAGAGGATCTTGATGCGCGTGGTGTCGCTGAAGACCTTGAACAGGTCGGCGAGGTCGTAGAGAAGCTCCTCGTCGGGAAGGTCCTCGGGCGAGCAGGTGGTCGGGATCGCGGGTTCGGTGGCCTCGATGTCGAGTTTCGTTTCATCAACGCGGATGCTCATTGCAATATCCTTTCATATGAACATGCGCTCATATAATTTACTTTCGATTATATGAGTGCATGTTCATATGTCAAT
>DBFBFY010000182.1:0-10064 GCA_048201615.1 Collinsella sp. | reverse complement strand
GCCAAAGGGAGCTCAAGCCCATAAGGAGGGCCTACGAGGCATGGGTCGAGGCCGGACTTCCGCTCGATTGGGACAGGCAGGCCTTCGAGGCCGAGCGCAAAATGGATTCTAAAAAACACCTTGCCAAATAGGAGCGTCAGGACGTAAAAGGCCCCGCCGCGCAACGCGCGCAGCGGGGCCTTTTGCATGTCCGAGAACGCGCCCGGAGGGAAACCCGGGGCCACCGACGGGAGTGATTTACTCAGCCGGGCAGATCTTCTTGAAGAGCTCGATGACGTCGTCGAGCGTTGCCTCGCGCGGGTTACCCGGGAAGCAAGCGTCGGCCATGGCGTCCTTGGCCAGGACCTCGATCTCGTCAGCCTTCATGGCCTCGCAGACGTGCGGGATGTTCACGTCGGCGGAAAGCTGCTTGACGGCGGCGATGGCAGCATCGGCAGCCTCGTCGGTGCTCATGCCCGTGGTGTCAACGCCCATGGCGACGGCAACCTTGGCCAGGCGCTCGGCGCAAACCGGCTTGTTGAACTCCATGGCGATCGGCAGCAGCATGGCGCAGGCGACACCGTGCGGGGTATCGTAGTGAGCGGACAGGGTGTGAGCCATGGCGTGGTCGATGCCCAGGCCAACATTGGAGAAGCCCATGCCGGCGACATACTGGCCAAGAGCCATGCCCTCGCGGCCGGAGCCGGGCTGACCGGACTTGGCCTCGGCGACAGAGTCGCGCAGGTTCTCGCTGATCAGCTTAATAGCCTCAAAGTGGAACATGTCGGAGAGCTCCCAAGCGCCCTTGGTGGTGTAGCCCTCGATGGCGTGGGTCAGAGCGTCCATGCCGGTGGAAGCGGTCAGGCCGGCGGGCATGGAAGCCATCATGTCGGGGTCGACGACGGCGACCTCGGGGGCGTCGTTGGTGTCGACGCACACGAACTTGCGGACCTTCTCGGGGTCGGTGATGACGTAATTGATGGTCACCTCGGCGGCGGTACCGGCAGTCGTCGGCACGGCGATGGTGAACACGGCGTGGTTCTTAGTGGGAGCAACGCCCTCGAGGCTGCGGACATCGGCGAACTCAGGGTTGTTGATGATGATGCCGATAGCCTTGGCGGTGTCCATGGAGGAGCCACCACCAATGGTCACGATAGCGTCAGCCTCGGCGGCCTTGAAGGCCTCGACGCCGTCCTTGACGTTCTGGATGGTGGGGTTGGGCTTAATCTCGGAGTAGAGGCTCCAAGCGATGCCGGCGGCGTCGAGCTCGTCGGTCACCTTAGCGGTAACGCCAAACTTGACCAGATCGGGGTCGGAGCAGACGAAAATCTTCTTGTAGCCGCGACGCTGGAGCTCGCCGGGGATCTCCTTGATGGCGCCGGAACCATGGTAAGAAATGGTGTTGAGAACGAAACGATTAGCCATTGATAGCCTCCTATCGTGCGCGGGTCACCCATTACGCCCCGCACTATAAGTCCCATCCTAACGCTTTTGAAACAAAAAAACACGTGAGAACGTCAAAGGTGTTAAAGCGTTTCAACAACTGGTATCGTCACTACCCGACCACTAAACAAAAAAAAGGGGCGACCGAGATGGCCGTCCCCTCCCCATTATCGATCTATCTGACAAGGGAACTGCCCCTGTCATATCCTGCCGTTATTTTTGGCAGGCGTCTTTCCAATCTTCGCAGGCACGCTTCCAGCGAGAGCGCAAATCGCGCTCGCGGTCGATAAACATAATGCCAAACGCGATAAACAGCAGCACGCTCGCCACCGCAATGGCGTGCAGGCCTATGCGCTCGATGCACCAATTGCCCAGCACGGCGCCAAACACAAAGGTAAAGATCACGCCAAAGTACAGCACGCCGTTTTCCAAAAAGCCGCGCTTGTGGGTGATGATGTAGTCGTCCACGTTTTGCAGCGCGTTGCGCAAGTTGCCGATGCACATGGTCGTAGCGATGCCGTGACCGTGGATCTTGCGGAAGCTCTCGACTTGCATACCGCAGGCAAACGAAGTGAGGCAGTTGGCGAGCAGGTTGTAACCGCCACCGGGGATAAAGCTCACGCCCAGCAAGATGACGGCTTCAAAGAATACCGTCACCTGACGCCAGTGGATCACGGAGCCAAAACGCTCGTGTACCAGGTCGGCAAGCATAATGCCCACGGCAAACGACACTACAGGAAAGAAGTAGCGACCCGCAAGTGCCCAATTGCCCTCCGAGATGCTCACGCCCACGAGCAAGATGTTGCCCGTCTGCGCGTTGGCGAAAACATGGTCGCGCCCAATGTACGAATACACATCCATAAAGCCACCGGCGAGCGCCAAGATGATGCCCAGCTCAATAGACTCAGATATCTGTTTGGCACGCTGCATCGTCGTGCATCCTCCTTGTTGACGACTCTCTCGTGCGTTGGCGGAGACATAGCCGCCGTTCATACTGTAACCCATTGACAACATGGCGTGGGCACGAGACGGGTTCTCCAACGCGCAGATACACAGTCTGGAAACAAACGGCGGACGCGGCGCCGACACCCGACGTCTCGTGTACTCCACCAGTCTTTTTAGCGCCGTCCCAAAAAGACTGGTTACAATTACGTGCAGCATACTAACAACGGGAGGAATCGTGGCAAAAAAGCCCCAGGACGCTCAGCACAACCAGCACGGCAAGCATGCCCAGCGCGGCCAGCAGCAAAAGCGCGGCGGTAAGGCGCAGGCCACGGCCTCCCCCGCCACCCGGGTCGCGCACACTCCGGCTGCGCCCACCCGTCCCTGGCGACCGGGCCGCGATAAGTTCCTCCCCGTCAGCCGCGCCGACATGGATGCGCGCGGCTGGGACCAGTGCGACTTTGTCTACATCTGCGGCGACGCCTACGTGGACCACCCTAGCTTTGGTATGGCCATCGTCAGCCGCGTGCTCGACGCACACGGCTACAAAGTGGGCATTATCTGCCAACCCGACTGGACTGACCCCGCCAGCATCACGGTGCTCGGCGAGCCTCGCCTGGGCTTTCTCGTCAGTGCCGGCAACATGGACTCCATGGTCAACCACTATTCGGTGACCAAGCACCGCCGCCACACCGACGCCTATACCCCCGGTGGCGAGGAGGGGCGCCGTCCCAATCGTGCCGTCACGGTCTACGGCAACCTCATTCGCCAGACGTTCAAGGACGCTCCCATCATTATCGGCGGCATCGAGGCAAGCCTGCGTCGCCTGGCCCACTACGACTACTGGCAGGACAAGCTCAAGCGCTCGGTACTGCTCGACTCGGGCGCCGACATCCTCATCTACGGCATGGGCGAGCACGCGATCGTCGAGATCGCCGACGCGCTCGACGCGGGACTGCCCGTCGATCAGATCACCTATATCAACGGCACCGTCTACCGCACAGGCTCGCTCGACGAGGTCTACGACTACGACCTGTTGCCCAGCTGGGACGACCTTGCCGCCGACAAGCTCAACTACGCGCGCAGCTTTAACGTGCAGCAGCAGAATATGGACCCCATCACCGGGCATCGCCTGGTAGAGCCCTACCCCAACAGCGTCTATGTGGTGCAGAACCCGCCATCGGCGACACTCACCACCGATGAGATGGACGAGGTTGCCGAACTCCCCTACGCACGCGATTGGCATCCCGACTACGACGCGGCGGGCGGCGTGCCGGCCTTTGCCGAGATCAAGTTTTCCATTAGCTCCAACCGCGGCTGTTTTGGCGAGTGCTCGTTTTGCGCCCTCACCTTCCACCAGGGTCGCGTGTTGCAGATGCGCAGCCACGACTCGATCATGCGCGAGGCCGAGCTGCTCACGCGCGATCCCGAGTTTAAGGGCTACATCAACGACGTGGGAGGGCCGACGGCCAACTTTAGCCGTCCTGCCTGCGACAAGCAACTCAAGCACGGCGTATGCAAGAACAAGCGCTGCCTCTGGCCGAGCGTGTGCAAGAATATGGTGGTCGACGAGAGCGGCTACACGCAGCTGTTGCGTGACCTGCGCCAGCTGCCGGGCGTCAAAAAGGTCTTCGTGCGCAGCGGCATCCGCTTTGACTACACCATGGCCGATGCCTCGGACGAGTTTTTACGCGAGCTGCTGGAGTATCATGTCTCGGGCCAGCTACGCGTAGCACCCGAGCACGTGAGCGACGCGGTGCTGTCCGTGATGGGCAAACCGAGCCGAGCCGTCTACGATGCATTCTGCCGTAAATTTGAGCGCCTGAACCGCGAATACGGACTCAAGCAGTATGTGGTGCCGTACCTGATCTCGAGCCACCCCGGCTCGACGATGAAGGAAGCCGTAGACCTTGCCGAAGCCGTGCGCGACATGGGCTACATGCCCGAGCAGGTGCAGGACTTCTACCCCACGCCGTCCACCATGTCGACGTGCATGTACTACACCGGCGTGGATCCGCGCACCATGGAGCCGATCTATGTGGCGCGCGACCCGCACGAGAAGGCCATGCAGCGTGCGCTCATCCAGTATCGCAAGCCCGAGAACTACAAGCTCGTACGCGAGGCGCTGGAAAAGGCCGGGCGTCGTGACCTAATCGGCTACACCAAGCATTGTCTGATTCGCCCCGTGCCGCCACGCCCGGGCGAGACATCTGCTGGCGGCGGACACGGCGCTGGCAAGAAGGGCGGCAAGACCCACGGTGGCGCCGCCGGCAAGGGGCCCAAGGGCAGCAAGGGCCACGGCGGCATGTCGCGTGCGCAGAACACCGCCGGTCGCAACCGTGCAGCTCAGGGGCGTCAGGGTGCCAACGGAGGCGGCAGGCGCAACTAGCGTGGCGAGGGCCAGCCGGCGTCTCTTGGCCAGCCGGCGCCCCTTCATCGGCCCAGGCGTGTTTTCCCTAGGGGGAACACACTTAGGCTGTCTCTAGTCGTGATTTCCCTAGGGAGAACACGTTCAGACGCACCTAGCCGTGTTTTCCTTAGGGGAATCACGCTTGCTGGCAGGGACGATCCGTCTGGCACGTCAGCTTGAGCGACCGCATCGCCTCCACCAGAATCACGCCGGCGATGGCAACCGTGACCACCACGTCGAGCGGCGTGTTCACAAACCACAGCAAACCCATGAGGTACGACCCGGCGTTAAAGGCAAAGTGCAGCAGGATCGTGTAGCGGAGCTTTCCAGTGGTCACGAGCACCCAGCCAAAGACCAGACCGGCGGCGCCGGCGTAGCAGCCCTGCACCCAGTTCATATGCATAAAGCCAAAGACCGCCGCCTGTAGCACAATCGCCGCGGCGACGCCCCAGGTATTCGGGGCCGCCCAGGGCACCATGGCGACGTCTTGCGCCCGTGCGCGACGCCGGCGTTTCCAGAGCGGACGGCACTGCGGGTTAAATGCTCGGAGCGAAAACTCAAAAATGATACCGCGAACCAGCAGTTCCTCGCAAAACGGAGCGCCGAGCACCGTGGTCAGGACGGCCAGATAGCTCGTGTCGCCCATGCCCGTCTCCTCGACAAGTTCGCTGTAATCGGCCGCCGCCTCGGGTAACAGCGACAGCACAGCGTCGGTCACGTAGCCAACGACCACCTGCAGGGCAAGGCCGATCACGATAACGCAGGCGATGCGTTTCCACGCCCCACGCGCTCCCCCGCCAAGCGGGCGCTCGCCCTGCCAGCGCGCCATAAACGAGCGCGGCCACAAATAACGCCACCACAGCAGCGCCATCAAAAACGACGCCGTCTGAGCGGCAGCCTGGAACCATTGGATATCGAGATTGTCGATCGGATAGCCCGTCAGCACCGATACGGCATCGAGAACTGAAAACAGAACCACGCTCAGGGCTATATCGGCAGCGACAACGCCAAAACAGGCAAGCGCCCAAATCATCGCATTGAGCATGCCAACCTCCTCAAAACCGTTCCCTAGTTCTACCACAACTCGGCAGAGAGCTGATCCCATGGGGACGGAGGAAAACGGATCACTTATTGATGAGAATCGGGCGCAGTGCCAAAGGCCCCGCTGGGCGAAATGTCGAACGGAAAGGTGCCGCAGCGATTAAACGCGGCGATAAACATACGGATAGCGTTGGACGGCGTGGTGCCTACGAGCTGGGTTGCCGCCGCGAAGGCCGCCTTTTCCTCGGGCAAGACCTTCGCGACAACCGGGGTCATGTGTTCTGCCATGGCGCTTCCCTTTTGAAACGACGGTGGTGCGGATAGATGCGGGCCACGCGGCTGGGCGACGGGCTGTGAAGGCAACCCGATTGGCCCGCATCTGAAGTTTGTTTCTACGGCGTTGGTATTACTTGGTATTCCAAAGTATTACCCCGCAGATAGGATACCATATCCAACCCCATGGGAACGGAGAAAAAACGGATCATTTTGTTGCTGAATAAGTATTTAGAGCCTGATGATGTCCGAGATATTGAGGGCCTGAGCGTCAGCGGCATCGTGTGTGGCAAGCAACAGCATGCGGCCGTCGAGCGCCGGCGCCCAGGGCGCGCGATCGCCCACGGCAAGCGCAAGCTCCGCTGCAACCCCGCCGTCAGCAGGGCCGCCCGCACGCCCATAACTGCCCTCGCCTTTTGATTCGCGCACGGCGCGGAAGAAACGCGGCGAACGTCAGCGTACAGCACGCCCAATCTGGGCATCCGGCGCATGGCGCCCTATGTCTTGCATAATTTCGCTTGCGCCATGCATAAAATGACGGGGGTGACCCTTCCCGTCCCAACGTACCCCCGCTTGGACCGTGCAAAAACCGGAGTTTTCAGCATCGCGGCCCCCGCCGGCGACGCCTCGAACCGGGAACGCCGCGCGATCGGCATCGTTTTGGGGGCACGGCACGGCGCGAAACGCGCGTTATCGCCGCGCCGGGCCCCGTCTGCCAACCCAAATCGCCCGTCGAGGGATCTCGCGAGATCAAATAGACGCTTCCGACGCGTATGCAGCCACCCCGGCTTGCTGAAAACTCCCGAAAATGCACGGCGCGCCCCAGGGGACCCGTGCGTGCCGTGAAAAAACACGCCCGCATCCAGAACAATGCGAGCGTGAAAGTCAGATGGCAGCAAGGGCGCCAGGCAGCGAGCGGAATCCCGAGTGTGTCCGCCCGGACACTGCGGCCACCGTGCGTCAGTAGGGAGCTTCACGTTCTCCGTCTATGCCAGAACCCCGCATACGCGAATCTCCAACTAAGCCGATAACCCACATCTCTTGCCGCGACCGCCTCCGTGCTTTTTCGTGAGGGGGCCGGCCCACCTCAAACTGCGCCCACAAAAAGGGCCCCGAGCATAGTCTGCTCGGGGCCCATACTCATCTCGCCTTACCGCGCGACGCGTATGTTACTTGCGCTTGCCGCCGCCGTCACCGGGACGACGGGAGCTGCCGCCGCGCTTGCCGCCACGGCTGTTGCCATAGCTACCACGGTTATCGCGACCGCCGGCGCGGCCGCCGCGGGAGCCGGCCTGGTTGCCGCCGCGGCCACCACGGTAGCCGCCGCGACGCTCCTCGCGGGTATCGTCGTAGTTGCGCCAGTCATCGCGACGATCGCGGCTGGCACGCGGATCGCGACGATCGCGCGACTCGCCAGAACGCCCAGCGCCGCTGCGCCCGCCATTACCGCGAGCACCCTCGCGACGCTCGCCGCCACGGCCGCTGCGCTCTTCAAAGCGCTTGCCGCCACGGGATTCACCGCCGCGGGTGCCACGCTCACCACGGCCCTCGCCGCCGCGACGCTCGTCACGGCCGCCGCGCTCGTCATCGCGACCGGAACGGCGGCGGTTGCCCGCACCACGCTTGCCGCCACGCGAACCACGACCCTCGTCCTCGCGCTCAACACGGCGACGACCGCCGCGGTCCTCGTCCTCGCGGCGACGGCGATGTGCCTCGCCCTGGAACTGCTTAGCACGGCGCTCGGCACGGTTACCGCGCGGGGCCTGCTCGACGGCACCAGCACCGCCGCGCTCCTCGGCAGCCACCTCGCGGGCCACGCTCTCCACGGCCTCGTCTACACGAGCCTGAACGCCCTCGCGCACGCGGGTCTTGCCGCCGCGCTTGGGACGGCTCGGACGCTCGCCGTCGCCGCGACGCTCGTCGCGACCGCGGTTGGAACGACCGGCCACATCGCCGTAGTCATCGCCGTTGCGTTTGCCGTCGCGACGTGCCTGCTCAAGCTTCTTCTTGCTCTTGGACTTGCCGCGCTTGGTCTTCTTCTTCACCTTAAAGGCCGCAGGATCGCGCTCGGGGTCAACCGCAGGCGGGTTGGGACCCACATGCAGGTCACCGGCCTCGTAGATGTCGGCGGTCTTGTCCATGAGCTTCTCGATCTCGTAGAACTCGTCCACGTCCTGCTCGGTCACAAACGTAATGGCCCAGCCCAGCTCGCCGGCGCGGCCTGTACGGCCAATACGGTGGATATAGTCAGTCGGCTCGGCCGGCACGTCAAAGTTCACGACGTAGCGCACGTCACTAATGTCGATGCCGCGGGCAAGCACGTCGGTTGCCACCAGTACGTCGACGGTACCGTCGCGGAAGGCCGAAAGGGCACGCTCGCGCTGGGCCTGGCTGCGGTTACCGTGAATCGCGGCGGCCTTAATGCCCTTGCGCTCCAGACGACGGCAGCAGCTGTCGGCGCGGTGCTTGGTGCGCATAAAGACGATAGTGCGCTCCGGGCCCTCCTTTTTGAGGAACTCGGGCAGCAGGTTGTTCTTGGCCTCAATGGACACCGGGAACACAAACTGGTCGACGGTGTCGGCGGTCGACGTGGCGGGCGCGATCTCCACGCGGGCCGGGTCGCTCACCAGATCGGTGATCTCACCCACGGCCTCCTCGTCGAGGGTCGCCGAGAACAGCAGTGTCTGGCGCTCTGCCGGCGTCTCGCGCACAATGCGGCGGACGGCGGGCAAAAAGCCCATGTCGAGCATGCGATCGGCCTCGTCGAGCACCAGGACCTTGACCTCGTCCAGGTGGCAGGCGCCCTGCTCGATCAGATCGACCAGACGGCCCGGCGTGGCGACCAGAATGTCACAGCCGTACTTGAGTGCCGCGGTCTGCGGCTTGTAGCTCACACCGCCCACGACGGTCACGGCAACATGGCCGGTGACGTCGGCGATCTTGCTCGCGACCTCGTCGATCTGCTGTGCAAGCTCGCGCGTAGGGGTGATGACGAGCATCACGGGGCCATGGCCGTTGCCCTCGGGCTTTTTAGCACCGCGACGACGATTGCGGCCTCCGCGCTCGCGCACGGGCTTGGGCGGAGCGATGTGCTCCAGGTTGTTCATGGTCGGCAGCAAGAAGGCAGCCGTCTTGCCGGTGCCGGTCTGAGCGGCGGCAAGCAGGTCGCGGCCCTCGAGCACCACGGGGATGGAGCCGGCCTGCACGGGCGTGGGCGCCGTGTAGCCCAGGTTCTCGATAGCACGAAGCATCTCGTCCGAAAGTCCCAGCTCGTCAAAGGCGGGCAGGCTCTCGGTAGCGGACTCGACGGCCTGGGCAGCATTGGCCTCGTCGGCGGCATCGAAGGCAGCCTGGGTCATGGCCTCGCGGGTCTCGTCCAGAATCTCGGCGTCCGTGACGTCGGATACAGAATTACGCATATGTCGTTGTTCCTTATCTGCACGCGTTATGGGCACGGCATGCGGCCGCACGGGCGTGCTTGGTAGTGCGCTAATACATACAAAAACGGGTGCGCACAGAGAGGACGTTGCTCAGCACGCTGGCGATCGCTTTGGCAGCTCTATCACGCGCCGTCCAGACGCAGCAGCTCTAAGCGATGGAGCAGATTCGCCGCCGGTTAGTATACCCGTGCTTCGCATGCCCCCACGTAAACCACAGATGACGAGGTGGACGAGGTGGGCCCGGCTGATTGTCTCAATCTGTAACAGCTGCGGGACAAAACCGGGTCCTAATTGTTATAGATCAAGACAGAGGGGGATTTCCGTCCAGTCCAAACCAAATCTCTCAGTCTTCCTGCAATTTCGAACATGTGGCCTATAATGTTGCTTTGGTTACACTATATATTGCGCAGCCATTTAATACGTCGCCCACCGGGGGCCATTAATTCCTATCGCCATATTGGCTAGGAAGCAATCAAAGGAGGTATCCGTGGCAGCAGAGACGCCTTGCTCGGTCCTCTATAACGATATTCGCTCGT
>DBFBFY010000181.1:0-4078 GCA_048201615.1 Collinsella sp. | reverse complement strand
AACCCATCACGATGGTGAGTTCATCGGCACCATTGCGACCCTTCATAAAGTCATTCATGCAAATTGCCTTTCGTTCGATATGCTGCACGCCTTTATACCCGATTTAGAGCAAGGGGGACAGGTTAATCTGCACCAATGTGGTGCAAACATACCTGTCCCCAATGCCCCAATTACTTGGAGAGCTTGTCGACGACGCGTTCGATCTCGGCGAGCTTGGCGGCTTTGAGATCTTCGTCGCCCGATTCGATTGCCGAAGTCACGCAGCCCTCGATATGCGCCTTGAGCACGTCGGCGTTGATGCGCGCAATGAGCGCCTGCGTTGCCATGAGCTGCGTGGAAATATCGACGCAGTAGCGGTCCTCATCGACCATCCGCAAGATGCCGTCGATCTGGCCGCGTGCCGTCTTGAGCATGCGGGTCACCGATTTGTGGTCTGCCATCATGGCGGGTCCTCGTTTCTGGTCGATCTTCCGGATGCCCCCGTCAGTTGCGGTGAAATACGGACTGTTCAAAGGCCTAGGGCGGCCCAACAGTCCGTATTTCACCGCAACTTCTGAGGATTGAGTAGGCAGCGCCTGCTACGCGGCGGTTACGGACAGGGCATGGAATTTCTCGCCGGCGCCCTCGACGGCGGCGGCGAGCTGCTCGGCGGTCACGGTGTCGGCGCACTCCACCTGGACAGTCTGGGTCTCGTGATCGGCGTCGGCATCGGTCACGCCGGCAACGTTGAGCAGCGCCGTCTCGACGGTGGCGTCGCAGTGGCCGCACATAAGGCCGGAAGTCTTAATTGTGAAACGCATGGATATTCCTCTCTGTTGTGTCGGCTTTCCCAGGCACCCGACCTTGACCTTCAAGCCGTCGCTCGCGTATCAAAGTACGCGTCGCTCCTCTTTCAGGTCAATCTCGGGCATCTGGAAAACCCGTTCTAAATGGACTGAATGGTGAGCCTATTTTGCCACTTTCGGCTTAAAGGTTCGCAGGCGCAGCGCATTGGACACGACGCAGACACTCGACAGGCTCATGGCCGCGGCGCCGAACATCGGCGAGAGCTGCCAACTCGTGAGAGGGAAGAACACGCCCGCGGCAAGCGGAATGCCGATGCCGTTGTAGAACAGCGCCCAGAACAAGTCCTGCTTGATGTTGCGGATCGTGGCGCGCGACAGCTCGATGGCGCGGGCGACGTCCATGAGGTCGCTGCGCATGAGCACCACATCTGCCCCCTCCTTGGCGATGTCGGCGCCGGTGCCGATCGCAAGGCCCACGTCGGCGCGCGCCAGGGCGGGGGAGTCATTGATGCCGTCGCCCACCATGGCGACCTTGCTGCCCGCATCCTGCAGCTCGCGCACGTGGCGTTCCTTGTCGGCGGGGAGGACGTCGGCGATGACCTGCTCGCTGCTCAGCCCCACGCGGCGGGCGATGGCCTCGGCCGTCACGCGGTTGTCGCCGGTGAGCATGCACACGTCGACGCCAAGCGAGCGCAGTGCGGCGATGGCCCCGGCGCTCGTCTCCTTGACCTCGTCCGCCACGGCGATGGTACCGACAAGCTCGCTGTTCTTGGCAAAGAACAGCGGCGTCTTGCCCTCGGCCGCGAACTGTTCGGCAAGGCCGGCGGGAACCTTCACGCCCAGCTCGTCCATCAGACGCACGTTGCCGGCGGCGATGACATTCTGCCCCTCGCGTGCCGTAACGCCTCGCCCGGGCACGGCGGTAAAGTCCTCGACCATGCGTGCGACGATTCCGCGCGCCTCGCACTCGGCCATAATCGCCTCGGCCAGCGGGTGCTCGCTTGAGCGCTCCAGCGCAGCGGCCAGCTTGAGCAATGCCTTTTCGCTCATGGCGGGCGAGCCGTCAGCGCGCGTGGCTACCGTGATATCGGTCACAGCCGGCTTGCCGCGGGTGACGGTGCCCGTCTTGTCGAGCACCACGGTGCCCACGCTGCGTAGGTTCTCCAGCGCCTCGGCGCTCTTAAACAGAATGCCCATTTCGGCGCCCTTGCCGGTGCCGACCATAATGGCGACGGGCGTGGCCAGGCCCAGCGCGCACGGACAGCTGATCACCAGCACGGCCACGGCGGAGGTGAGCGCCTCGTTTATGCTGCCGGTCAGTGCCATCCACACCGCAAAGGTCACGGCCGAGATCGCAAACACCACGGGCACGAACACGCCGGCGACTTTGTCGGCCATGCGGGCGATAGGCGCCTTGGTGGCGTTGGCGTCCTCGACGAGCTGGATAATCTTGGCGAGCGACGTGTCGGCGCCCACGCGTGTGGCACGGAAGGTAAACGAGCCGGTACGGTTGACAGTGGCGGCGTTGACGGTGTCGCCGGCGGTCTTTTCCACGGGGATGGACTCGCCGGTGAGCGCGCTCTCGTCCACGGCCGAAGCGCCCTCGAGTACGACGCCGTCGACAGGGATGGACTCGCCGGGGCGCACGCGCAGCACCTGGCCGGGAAGGATGGCGTCGACGTCCACAGCGGTCTCGGTGCCGTCGTCGGCCACGATGGTCGCGGTCTTGGGCGCCAGGTCGATGAGCGCCTCGATGGCGCCGCCGGTCTTGGACTTGCTGCGCGTCTCGAGGTATTTGCCCACGGTGACCAGCGACAGGATCGTGCCGGCGCTCTCAAAATACAGATTGTCCATGCCCGTTATCATGGCCTCGTGTACCTGACCTGTGGCCAGCTGGTCGGCCATGATAAACATGGCGTAGAGCGACCAGGCAATGGACGCGGTGGCGCCGACGGCGATGAGGGCGTCCATGGTGGGCGCGCCGTGCGCGAGCGATTTAAACCCATTGATAAAGTACGCGTCGTTGACATAGACGATGGGGATGAGCAGGACGAGCTCGGTGAGCGCGAGCGTCATGCTGTGGGTGTGGTCGGTGAAGACGCCGGGCAGTGGCCAACCGAGCATGTGCCCCATGCCTATGTAGAACAGCGGGATGAGGAAGATGATCGAGATGATGAGGCGGGTACGCATGGCAGAGGCGGCGGCCTCCAGCTTTTTGGTGGGCGACTCCATATGGGCGGCGCCGGACCTGGCTTGCGCACTTCCGCTTTGGACAGCGTCGGTGCCCGTGCTGATGGGTGAGGCCGAGTAGCCCGCGCGGTCGACAGCGGTGCAGATGTCGTCGGGGGAGACCTGCGCAGGGTCGTAGTCCACCAGCATAGAGCCGGCGAGCAGATTGACCGCGACGCTTTGGACGCCGTCGAGCTTGCTCACGGCACGGTCCACGTGCGCTTGGCACGCGGCGCACGTCATACCGCCCACGTCAAACTTATCCTGAGCCATGGCTTCTCCTTTCTGTAATTTGGTGTTGGAATTGTTAACCTGCTGATACTATACACCCATACCCCCTGGGGGTGTCTAGTAATAGTTGGAATGTATGACTTTTCATTACAGATGAGGGTGGTTGGTTGGCCGATGGACCGTCCCAACCAATCATCTCAATCTGTAACATCTGGGGACCGTTTTGCCTGCTAGATGTTACAAATCGAGACAGAGCGTCTGCGGTCAACTCAAATGTCTTGATTTGTAACATCTAGAGAGGTTTTTGACCCCTTACTGTTACAGATTGAGACAATTGCCGGGGAGGGATCCCGTCACGGCAAGATGCCCGCTCCCTAGATACAGAATCCGGGGATCACACAGGTTCGTTTGTTTGGCTTGTCCGCAGGCGTTGCGTACGTAAAGACGTCGCCGTCGTGTCCAACGCGATTCAAATAGAGCGTGCCTTCGGTCTCCGATGAGTCGGGGCTCACCGTGCGCTCCCACCAGCAGGTGTCCTTGCCCTTCCACTGGCGGACCATCGTCTCGTTCGTGGAATACGGGCTCACCTTGAGCTCGCGGAACAGCTGGTACTCCTTGCCTTCGCCGTTGTAGATGTCTGCCAGGTACTGAAAGCCCTCGGCAAACGACTCGGGCGGCTGCACTCCGCACAACTCGACCATGGCGGGCAGCCAAAGGGTTGCGGGCAACTCGCTCAGGCACGATGCGCTGTTGGCGGCGCCCACATTGTTCGAGACCTTCTTGACCCCTTTAATGAGTGCGCGCAACTCGTTGGGCAGCAGCTTAAGGCCGTC
>DBFBFY010000180.1:0-9341 GCA_048201615.1 Collinsella sp. | reverse complement strand
AGCGCCCATCCGATTACGGGCATGCCGGCCTGAAAGCCGCCAAAGAACAGGCCGAGCACCACGGCAACTTTAAGGTTGATCTTCTTCATGCCAAGGCCCTTGCAGATGGAAACGGCAAAGGCGTCCATCGAAAGGCCAACGGCGAGCAACACGAGCTCTGCGAGTCCCATAGTCTGGCTCCCTCTCTGCGGGCGGGCCCGCGTGTACCTTTTGGGGGAGTAACAAAAAGACCCGTGGCGTACGCGTTGCGCGCACAACCACGAGTCTCGTTCATTAAGGCAAGCCAGGCCGCATCGGCCAGTATGTTGACTTGCCGCGCCACCGGAGGCGAAACCGGCCACGCGACTACTCCCTCATTTATGCGAATCCCGATGCTACCACATAAGCAGCTCATTTGGATTGGGGCTCTCAGCTGTGTTCGCTCATTCTGTAAGCATCGGATTTTGCGGGCGTCACAGGGGCAAACCGTGAGAAACTTATTGACGTTTATGGAGCGTATACGATGGGAGCGATGCCTTGGATAAGAACGAGCTGCAAAAGCGTATGGAACAGGCCATTCGCCTGACGGCACCTGGCCAGCCGATCCGCACCGCCCTCGACATGATCATTGCCGGTCACCTGGGTGCCCTTATCTGCGTCGGCGACACCGAAAACGTGCTTGCTGCCGGTAACGACGGCTTCCCGCTCAACATTTCGTTTACCTCGAACCGCCTGTTCGAGCTTTCCAAGATGGACGGCGCCATCGTTATCGATGGCGACCTCACCCAGATCCTGCGCGCCAACTTCCACCTCAATCCCGATCCCTCGCTTGCCACGAGTGAGACGGGCATGCGTCACCGTACTGCCGCTCGCATGTCGGTGCTCACCGATGCCATCGTGATCTCGGTCTCGGCCCGTCGCGCCGTCGTTAACGTGTACGTTCACGGCAAGAGCTACGAGATCCAGCCCGTCACCACCATCATGAGCTCGGTCAACCAGCTCGTCGCCACGCTCCAGACCACCCGTCAGTCGCTCGACCGCTCCTTGTTGCGCCTGACGGCCCTTGAGCTCGACGACTACGTTACGCTCGCCGACATCACCGGCATCTTCTCGAGTTTCGAGATCATGCAACAGGCAAAGACCGAGCTTAAGGATTGCATCGTCAAGCTGGGTAACCAGGGCAAGCTCGTGCAGATGCAGCTCGAGCAGCTCGCGGGCTCCAGCATGGATACCGAATACGACCTGATGATCCGCGACTACGCAAGCGATTCCTCCGAGGCAAACGCCGAGAAGATCCGCGCCGAGCTGAGCCGCATGACGCCTAAGGACCTGTCCGACCCGCAGCACGTGGCGGCAGTTCTGGGCTATGACGACCTGGACGAGGACTCCGTCATGACGCCGCTGGGCCTGCGCACGCTTTCGCGCGTGTCCGTCGTGCGCGACGGCGTGGCCGAGAAGATCGTCGACGAGTACGGCTCACTGCAGGAGCTCATGGACGACATCAGCGAGGATCCGGAGCGCCTGGGCGACTTTGGCGTTAACAACCCTGCCATTCTTGCGGACTCCCTGTACCGCATGAAGGGCACCAAACAGGGGAACGCATAATGGCGCCCGTATGCGCCGTGGTCGTTGCCGGTGGCAGCGGCCAGCGCTTTGGTAACCCCGGTGGCAAGCAGCTCGTTAACGTGGCGGGCCGTCCGCTTATGAGCTGGTCCATCCGCGCGTTCGATCGGAGCGATAAGGTCGGCCACATCGTCGTGGTTTGCCCTGCCGAGCGTCGTGCCGAGATGCGCCGCCTGGCCATCGACCCGTTTGACTATGACACGCCCATCAGCTTTGCCGATGCCGGCGATACCCGCCAGGATTCCACCCGTGCCGGCGTGCATGCGGTTCCGGCGGGCTTTGAATACGTCGCCATTCACGATGGTGCTCGTCCGCTCATTACGACCGAGGCCATCGACCACGCGATCGACGTGCTTGTGGGCGACCGCGCCCTCGACGGTGTCGTGTGCGGTCAGCCCGCGATCGACACGCTCAAGATCGTCGATGGCGACAACATCGTCGAGACGCCGCCGCGCGAGCTGTACTGGGCTGCGCAGACGCCGCAGATCTTTAGCGTCGATGCTATGAAGCGCGCCCATGCCGCGGCGATTGCCGAGGGCTTTATCGGTACCGATGATTCGTCGCTGGTCGAGCGCATGGGTGGGCGCGTCCGCTGCGTCCAGAGCCCGCGCGATAACCTTAAGGTGACGGTGCCCGAGGACCTGCGTCCCGTAACCGCGATTCTGCTCGGTCGCATGGCCGAGGGAGAGGACCTTCCCCATGTTCAGTAACCTGCGCATTGGCCACGGCTACGACGTCCACCGTTTGGTGGAGGGGCGTCGATGTATCATCGGCGGGGTCGACATTCCCTACGAGCGCGGCCTGCTGGGTCACTCGGATGCCGATGTGCTCGCGCACGCCTTAGCCGACGCCATTCTGGGCGCCTGCCGCGGGGGAGACATCGGCAAGCTATTTCCCGACACCGATCCCGCCTACGAGGGTGCCGATTCGATGGTGCTGCTTGCTCGCGTGATGGACTATGCGCGTGAGCTGGGCTTTGAGTTTGTCGATGCCGACTGCACCATTGCCTGTCAGCAACCCAAGATCACCCCGCACCGCGATGCCATGCGCGCCAACCTTGCCCATGCCCTGGGCGTTGACGTCGAAAACGTGGGCGTCGCCGCCACTACGACCGAAAAGCTCGGTTGGGAAGGCCAGGGCGAGGGAATCGGCGCCTGGGCCGTCTGCCTGCTACAGAAAACCGTTAAGGAGTAACGAATGCGTATCTACAACAGCGCTACCCATAAAAAGGAAGAGTTCCAGCCGATCGAGTCCGGCAAGGTCCGCATGTACGTGTGCGGCCCCACGGTCTACGACAACATCCACATCGGCAATGCCCGCACGTTCATCAGCTTCGATGTGATTCGTCGCTGGCTCATCGCGAGCGGCTACGAGGTCACGTTCGCCCAGAACCTCACCGATGTCGACGACAAGATCATCAAGCGCGCCAACGAGCAGGGCCGTACGGCTGCCGAGGTCGCGACGGAGTTCTCCGATAAGTTCATCGGCGTCATGCGCGCCGCCAACGTACTCGATCCCGATGTGCGCCCCCGCGCCACCAAGGAGATCGGCCCCATGATCGCCATGATCAAGACGCTTATCGAGCAGGGCCACGCTTACGCAGCCGATAACGGCGATGTGTACTTTGCCGTGCGCAGCGATCCCAACTATGGTCAGGTCTCGGGCCGCAACATCGACGACCTTATGGTTGGCGCGCGCATCGAGGAGAACGAGGACAAGAACGACCCACTCGACTTTGCCCTGTGGAAGGCCGCTAAGCCCGGCGAGCCCAGCTGGCCGAGCCCCTGGGGCGAGGGCCGTCCCGGTTGGCACACCGAGTGCGCCGCCATGGTGCATCGCTACCTGGGCACTCCGATCGACATCCACGGCGGCGGCTCCGACCTTGCCTTCCCGCATCACGAGAACGAGTGCGCCCAGGCCACCTGCGCCTGGCACCAGGGCTTCTCCAACACTTGGATGCACACGGGCATGCTGCTGGTAGATGGCGAGAAGATGTCCAAGTCGCTCGGCAACTTCTTTACGCTGGCCGAGGTTCTCGAGCAGCACTCCGCTGCCGCCCTGCGCCTGCTGATGCTGCAGACGAGCTATCGCTCGCCGCTCGACTTTTCTTGGGAGCGCCTGGAGGGTGCCGAGAACTCGCTCACGCGTATCGCCGGTACGGTCGAGAACCTGCGCTGGGCCGCGAACCATGCGACGGCCGATGCCGATGCGGCTGCCGCCGAGGCGTTTGCCGCCAAGGCCGCCGAGACCCGTGCCACCTTTAAGGAGTGCATGGACGACGACTTTAACACCGCTGGTGCCATGGGTGCCGTCTTTGGCTTTGTGACCGAGTGCAACCAGTACCTGGAGCAGGCGGGCGACGCTGCCGACAAGGCCGCCGCGCTTGCCGCCGCCGACACGCTGGCCGAGCTGCTCGATACGCTTGGCGTTGAGCTCCCCGAGCCCAAGGTCGAGCTGCCGCTGGGCCTGCTGGGCGTTGCCGCCGGTTTGGTCGCCTATACGGGTGACGACGTGGACGAGGCCGCTGCCAAGATTCTCGAGGCCCGCGCCGAAGCCCGCGCCGCCAAGAACTGGGATCTGGCCGACGCCATCCGCGACCAGCTCAAGGACCTGGGCCTCACCATTGAGGATACGGCCGCGGGCACTCGTATTAAGAGTCTCTAGTATTTGTCGACCGTTCGAGGTGCGGCAGATTGCCTTGAAAGAGGAGGGCATAGACCTGGTGGTCATGCCCGACGATTGAAAGGCAAGGTGCCGTGGCTCGGACGGTCGATTCTTGTTCGTTATCTATTTAAGGAGGCCGCTTTATGGCCGACAATCGCAAGCGTGCACCGCGTGGAGGCAAGCAGGCTGCTTCTGGCTCGCGTCCGATTCGCCGCAACGACCGCGCTGCCGCTCCCAAGGGCCAGCGCGAGCGCTCACAGGCTGCTCGCCCGCAGCGCGAGCGTAGCCGCGATAACGTCCAGGTTCCCAAGGGCGAGTTTATCGAAGGTCGTCGTGCTGCCGCCGAGGCGCTACGCACTGGTTTTCCCATCAAGTGCGCGCTCATTGCCGAGGGCGGGGAGCGCGATGCCGCCCTGTCGCGTCTGGTCGATGACCTCAACGCCGCGGGCGTCCGCATTAAGTATGTGCCGCGCGCGCAGCTCGACGCACTGTCGAGCCATGGCGCTCACCAGGGCATCGCGCTCGAGGTTGGCAACTTCCCCTATGCCGATGTCGCCGACATCCTCGACCGCGCGGGCGACGGTCCGGCGCTTGTCGTTGTGCTCGACCATGTGACCGACGACGGTAACTTTGGCGCCATCGTGCGCTCTGCCGAGGTTGTGGGCGCAGCGGGCGTCATCATCGCCAACAAACGAGCCGCCGGCGTAACGGTGGGTAGCTACAAGACTTCTGCCGGCGCCGTTATGCATCTGCCCATCGCGCAGGTCCCCAATATCGCTCGTGCGCTCGATGACCTCAAAGCCGCCGGTTTTTGGGTGGGCGGTGCCTCTGAGCACGCCGAGGGCAGCTGCTGGGATGCCCCCTTCGAGGGCCGCGTGGCACTCGTCATGGGTTCCGAGGGCGACGGCATCTCGCGTCTGGTGCTCGAGAAATGCGACTTTTTGACCAAGCTTCCCCAGCGCGGCATGACCGAGAGCCTCAATGTTGCCCAGGCGACTACGGCCCTCTGCTTTGAGTGGCTGCGCCGCAACGCCGGCGAGCTCATGGGGGAGGAGTAGCGCATGTCCAAAAAGAACCGTGCCAAGTCCAAGGCCAAGCGCTTTGGCGAGGGCTCGGCCAAGCCGATTGTTTCGGCCGCGACCTACGGCGTGGGCGGCAATGCGTTTGCGCAGGCTATCGCCGACCCAGTCTCGACGGTGCACTCCAACAAGCCCGAGCTGCTGGTGGTCGACGGTTACAACGTGATCCACTGCACGCCGCGCTACGAAAAGCTCGTGTACGACCATTCCGACGATCCGTATTCCAGCGACGTTCACGATATGGCGCGCACCGCCCTCATTAACGACGTTGCTGCCTTTGCCCAGGGCCGTTACGAGGCCGTGATCGTGTTTGACGGCGCGGGCAATATCTCCAGTGAACGTCCCAACCTGCCGGCCCGCGGCGTGCGCATCGAGTTCTCGCCGACGGGTGTTTCAGCCGATACCGTGGTGCAAAAGCTCTGCATCGAGGCGCGCGAGGAAGGCCGCGCATGCTCCGTGGTATCGAGCGACGGCACGATCCAGGCCGTCGTCATGGGCAAGGGTGTCACGCGCATCTCGAGCCGTATGCTGGTGGACGAGATCAAACAGATCGATAACGACGTTCACGAGGCAGAGGAAGCTCCGCAGATCAAGATGACTCTGGGCAGTCGCCTGAGCCCCGATGCCCTGGCCAAGCTCAAGGCCCTGCGCGGGAGGTAGGGAAGTTGGCGGGGCAATGCTGCCTCGCTAACTCCATTCAGCGATGTCGATCATTCTTTCGAGGCGCCACGTTAGCGCCTTTTTTAGATATGGCAGCCTTGCCGTGAGCGCGTCGTTTCTGGAAAGAATCTCGATTGCCTCGTCAACGAAGCCTTCGAGTTTGTCGCCGTCAAACCAGCCCATGTCCTCGACGAGCAACATTTGTTTGGCGGGGCTTGAATGAAATTGTGCGCTGGTAAAACTGTGCTCTCCCGCCCTAAGCTCCTCTAGTGATATGTTGCACCAGAGCGATGAGCCCGAATCGAAGATGGGGGCAGGTCTGCAAGCTTGCGTGTTTACGTTTCGCACGAGGCCGAAGTTGCGCCAATGACGATCGTAGTTGGCAATGATGTCGTCACATACGATCATGCGGTCAAGGGCATCCTTGACGCCTGTCACCCCGAGCTCCTCGCAGTTTGCTACATATCGCTCGTAGTCGGTTAGCCGTTCATCTGCGTTTGCGTGCTGGTTTACATAGAACGCAGGGACATACTCTTCTTCATCAGTTAAGAAGACATCGCATGTGCTCAGGGCGGAAGTGCCCGTGCCCTCGAGCGAGTAAGGCACATAATCGCAGGCGTTTAGGATGCGACGGTGGAGCGCGGTCGCCACCAGCTCGTTATAAGGTTCCTGGTCCAGGTGCGCTCCTGCCTTATGCAGAATTCGACGTTCGCCCTCGCACGTCCAGTACTTTTGAAGATTGCCGTCCGAGGTGTTATCGGGCTTTGCGGCAGCCGCTTTTCCCTCTGGGGCAAAGGGTGCAATGGTTAGCGAGACGTCATCAAAGGCGTTATTGAAGAAGTTGATATCCTCCCAGGTGAGACCGGAACCTTGGGGCCTAATCCAATACTGGTCGGATAAGGAGAGGCCGAGATTTCGCTGGACGAGTTCATCGGGAACATCGACTGCGGCTTCTGCAAGCAGGGAGGCTAGCCCAATGCGTGCGAGCGGGATACCGCGGCCGCGCCACCAGATGCGGAAGGAGTCTAGCGATATGGGGCTATTAGGGCCAAATACTCCAATAGGGGCGTGGGCGTAATCGATGTCGGCACCGATGTGGGTAAAGTCTTTTCGCGATGTGCTGTAGACCAGCTGAGCGACTTCGTACGTGCGGTTCATGAGGGTGAACGCGATCTCGCTCTTACCGTGGCCGCGGCGGGGACGTCCCCCCGTTTTGGTCACAGAGCGGAGTCGCGTGTCGACGCTGTCTTTGTCGATGAGCCATACACCAGAAGCCTTGCGGGCCTCAAGTGCTCCGTTTTTTATGAGCTCCTGCACCCTGCGCGGAGTGATGCCGAGCAGCTCGGCGGCTTCTTTGGTAGTAAGCATCGCGAAACCCTTCGTTAGAACGAATAGTTTTATCTATTCCATTGTAATTAAAACTATTCGTTCTGACGAAGGGTTTTGAGATGTGGTCGGTCGAAGGGTCTGTTGCGCCCCGTCCGTAATTCCTTTATTCTTAATTGGCTTCGCGCGAGAGCGCCAAGTGTGCCAGTGTGGCGCAACGGTAGCGCAACTGATTTGTAATCAGTGGGTTGCGGGTTCGATTCCTGTCACTGGCTCCATGAAAAATAGCAGGTCAGAGGTGTTATCGCTTCTGGCCTGCTTTTTTATGCAGCACAGGGGCGTAGCAAATGCGGCCAGACGAGAGTTCTCCGTACCTATAAGAACCTATATATAGGGATAGACAGGGATAGACGTGGCGAGAGACCCAGATCGTTCTCGATGACTATTTGGCTATTTGTAATGCGAGTCCAAAAGTGCAAAGGTCAGCATTTATAGGGAACGGCGCGCTTCCGTTAAAAAGAGGCATTGACGATTCCTTCAAACACCCCCTCAATTACCTGCGGTCTTCACACCATATTCACTGCTCCACTTGCCTAAAGCAACAAAACCCCAGGAAAGAGAAATATAGATACGCCCGGCACCGTGTATTATAGCTTTCTGATTGACAGCTTGCCGGCCCGCGTCGTAATATCTCTTTCGTTCGCGAGCGCAAAAGCTTAGAGCCAATGCAATCGAGAACATACGTGGGAGTTTGCCCGAGTGGTTAATGGGGACGGGCTGTAAACCCGTTGGCTTTGCCTACATAGGTTCGAATCCTATAGCTCCCACCCTTATGTTGCCTGTATAGCTCAGTCGGTAGAGCACTTCGTTGGTAACGAAGAGGTCACCAGTTCAAGTCTGGTTGCAGGCTCCATTTGGCGGTGTAGCTCAGTTGGTCAGAGCACACGGTTCATACCCGTGGCGTCACTGGTTCGAATCCAGTCACCGCTACCAGGTAACAAGGTGGCTCTCCTAAATCCTTTTAGGGGGGCCACTTAGGTATAAAGGCAAGTCCAAAAGGACACCTTTGAAAGAGGAGGGCTTCATGGCCAAGGAAAAGTTTGAGCGCACTAAGCCGCATGTTAACATCGGCACCATCGGTCACGTTGACCACGGCAAGACCACGCTGACGGCTGCCATCACCAAGGTTCTCTCTGAGACCGAGGGCTGCAAGGCCGACTTCACCGCGTTCGAGAACATCGACAAGGCTCCCGAGGAGCGCGAGCGCGGTATTACCATCTCCGTCTCCCACGTCGAGTATGAGACCGCTGCTCGTCACTACGCTCACGTCGACTGCCCGGGCCACGCTGACTACGTCAAGAACATGATCTCCGGTGCTGCTCAGATGGACGGCGCTATCCTGGTTATCGCTGCTACCGACGGCCCGATGGCTCAGACCCGTGAGCACATCCTTCTCGCCCGTCAGGTCGGCGTTCCCTACATCGTCGTGTTCCTGAACAAGTGCGACATGGTTGACGACGACGAGCTGATCGACCTCGTCGAGATGGAGACCCGTGAGCTCCTCTCCGAGTACGATTTCCCCGGCGACGACATCCCCGTCATCCGTGGTTCCGCTCTCGGCGCTCTCAACGGCGAGGAGAAGTGGATGGACGCCATCCGCGAGCTCATGAACGCTGTTGACGAGTACATCCCGACGCCTGCTCGTGACAACGACCTCCCGTTCCTGATGGCCGTTGAGGACGTTATGACCATCTCCGGCCGTGGTACTGTTGCTACCGGCCGTGTCGAGCGCGGTGAGCTCAAGCTCAACGAGCCCGTCGAGATCGTCGGCATCAAGGATACCCAGAACACCGTTGTTACCGGTATCGAGATGTTCCGTAAGTCCATGGACTTCTGCGAGGCTGGCGACAACGTCGGTCTGCTGCTCCGCGGCATCAAGCGCGAGGACATCGAGCGCGGCCAGGTTCTCTGCAAGCCCGGTTCGGTTACCCCGCACACCAAGTTCACCGG
>DBFBFY010000179.1:0-25999 GCA_048201615.1 Collinsella sp. | reverse complement strand
ATCAACCTCTGCGAGTGGCCGACGGTGCTCGTCGGTACCTTCGATGAGGAGTTCCTCAAGGTCCCGCACGAGATCATCTGCGAGTCCATGCTCACCAACCAGCGCTACTTCCCGATCTATGACGGCGAGGGCAAGCTCACGCGTGAGTTCGTGGTCGTCTCCAACAGCAAGCCCGAGAACGCCGAGCGCGTGATCGACGGCAACGAGCGCGTCGTGCGCGCCCGTCTGGACGACGCAAAGTTCTTCTACGAGGAGGACCTGAAGATCTCCCTCGACGAATTCCGTGAGCGTCTGGCCAAGGTTGCCTTCCAGGAGAAGCTCGGTAGCGTGCTCGCCAAGTCCGAGCGCATCGAGCAGCTCGCGCTCGCTATCGCCCGCGAGGCTCATCTGGGCGCCCATCTTGCCGCCGACGCTGCTCGCGCCGCGCACCTGTGCAAGGCAGACCTGGTGTCCAACGCCGTCGTCGAGTTCACGAGCCAGCAGGGCGTGATGGGCGGTTATTACGCGACCGCGATGGGGGAGAACGACGAGGTCGCCCACGCCATTCGCGATCATTATCGTCCCCGCTTTGCCGGTGACGAGCTGCCCGAGGGCACCGCTGGCTGCATCGTGGCCTGCGCCGACAAGCTCGATACCATCGCCGGTATCTTTGCCATCGGCGAGCCCCCGACCGGCTCCTCCGACCCCTACGCGCTGCGTCGTGCCGCTATCGGCATCATCAACATCCTGCGCGACCGTCTGCCGATCGACCCCACGTCGCTCATCGACTTCGCCCTCGAGCTTTACAGTGAGCAGGGCATTGAGTTCGACGCCGCCGAGGTCGCCCAGCAGGTTCGCGACTTCTTCCATGGCCGCCTTGTGAGCATGGCCCGCGACGAAAAGATCCCGGCCGATACCGTTGCCGCCGTCTCCGCGGTGCACATCATCGCCCCGTCCGTCTTCTTCGCCCGCTGCGCCGCGCTCGACGAGGCCCGCAAGAACGATGCCGAGACCTTCGACAACCTGGCTACCGCCTATGCCCGCGCCGCGCACATCTCCAAGCCCGAGCTGGGTGCGGAGTACGACCGCAGCCTGATGGGCGAGGCCGAGCTCGCGCTCGCCGACGCCTCCGAGGCCGCTCAGACCGCTGTTGATGCCGCCCTTGCTGCCGAGGATTACCCGGCCGCATTTGCCGCCCTCGCCGCCCTGCGTGCCCCCATCGACCGCTTCTTCGACGAGGTTATGGTCATGGACAAGGACGAGCAGCTCCGCGATAATCGCCTTAAGCTGCTCAACCGCTTCGAGGCCGTTTTCTCCGGCATCGCCAACATCGGTGAGCTTGCCCGCAAAAAGTAAGCCAGCCTGCGCGTAAGCGCAAAAGGAGCCCCGCATGGATTGCCCGGTCGCCGTTCGTCCCACCGTTATCGTTATCTCCGACTCTCTCGGCGATACCGCTTGTGAGGTGGTGCTTGCGGCGTCCGGGCAATTTGATGAAGGGGCTTTTCGCGTTTTGCGCCTGCCCAAGGTGGCCTCCGTGGAGCAGGTCAAGTCATTTGTGGGGCCGCGCGTCGATGCCGACCATCGCGATATCGCCGTGTTCCACACCATTGTCGATCCGGCCCTTCGTGCTCGTGTGCTCGACTACTTGGGCATGCTGCACATTCGCTCGGTCGACCTGATCGGTCCGACGCTCGCCGTGCTGTCGTCGCTCGTCGGCGTGCCGCCCAAGGGCGTTGCGGGCGTGATTCACAAGACCGATGACCGCTATTTCCATCGTATCGAGGCCATGGAGTATTTCGTTGAGCACGATGACGGGCGCGGTTGCGACGATCTGTCGGGTGCCGATATCGTGCTACTGGGCGTATCGCGCACGTCCAAGACGCCGCTGTCGATGTATTTGGCCTATCAAGGTTACAAGGTTGCCAATGTTCCGTTGGCCCATGGCATGGAGCCGCCGAAGTCGATTTACGAGGTCGACCCGATGCGCCTGTTCGGCCTGATTTCGACCGTCGATGTGATTTCCGAAATTCGCGATAGCCGCTTGGGCGATGACTACGCCCGTGCCGTTGCCGGCTCCTATGCCGAGCCCGAGAGCGTGCGCAGCGAGCTCGAGGAAGCTCGTGCCCTCATGAAGCGCCTAGGCTGCTTTGTGGTGCGTACCGACGGCAAGGCCATCGAGGAAAGCGCTGCCGAGATCATTAGCCACTTGGAGGAAATCCAAGAAGCTCGCGCCCGCCGAGCCACCCGCCGAGCCTAATAGTAGTAGCATTTTGATAAAGCGATTTAGCAAAAACATCGCATCTGACCTGCTTTTTTATTGTGTTGGTATCTTCATAAGGTAACCAACTTTACCTACCGTTTACCGCCAGTTTTAGCACGTTTACCAAACCGCGTATCCTCTGCTCAAGCCCGTTCAAATCCGGCCGTATAGTTCCCTCACGGCCCGCATCCGGCGGGTCGATTCGTTACCACGGTCGTGCGCGTAAGCGCATGGAAGGGGAAGTATCGTGAGCGATTGCAAGAGGGTTTACCGTTTTGGAACCGACGCCCAGGGCACCTGTGTCACTGAGGGCGACAAGTCCATGAACTTCGTGCTTGGCGGCAAGGGCGCAAACCTTGCCGAGATGAGCCGCATCGGCCTGCCGGTTCCCGGTGGCTTTACCATTACCTGCCAGACTTGCGTCGAGTACTCCGGTGCCGGCAACGTCTGGCCCGAAGGCGCACTCGATGAGATCGTTGCCGCCGAGGCCGACCTCGAGGCCCGCTGTGGCAAGAAGCTCGGTGACGACAATGATCCGCTGCTCGTGTCGGTTCGCTCGGGCGCTCCATTTTCCATGCCCGGTATGATGGACACGGTCCTCAACTTGGGCCTCAACGACGACTCCGTTCAGGGGCTCATCGCCCAGACGCAAAATCCGCGTTTTGCCTGGGATAGCTACCGCCGCTTTATCCAGATGTTCTCCAACGTCGTTATGGGTGTTGATGCCGACCTGTTCGAGAACGCCCTGACCCAGGCCCGCCTGGTCGCCGGTGTTCGCGTCGATTCCGAGCTTTCGGCCGAGGACCTTCAGGAGCTTGTCGAGACCTTCAAGGGCATCTTCTCTGATAACGTCGAGGCCGCCCTGTATCCCGAGCTCGAGGTCACCGGCGGCAAGCCCGTCTTCCCGCATGATCCGGAGCTCCAGTTGCGCCTTGCCATCCAGGCCGTCTTTGGCAGCTGGATGAACGAGCGCGCCTGCATCTACCGCAAACAGCACGGCATCTCCGACGAGCTCGGTACTGCCGTCAACGTCCAGGCTATGGCTTTTGGCAACAAGGGTGAGACCTCCGCGACCGGCGTCGCCTTTACGCGCAACCCGGCCGACGGCACTAAGGAGTTCTACGGCGACTTTCTGGTCAACGCCCAGGGCGAGGATGTCGTCGCCGGCATCCGCAATACCGAGCCCATCGCCGACCTCAAGACCACCCCGGGCCTCGAGTCCGCAGGCGAGGAGCTCGAGCGCGTGTTCCTGACGCTCGAGGATCAGTATCGCGACATGTGCGACATCGAGTTCACCATCGAGCAGGGTAAGCTCTGGATGCTCCAGACTCGCGTGGGCAAGCGCACTGCCACCGCCGCCCTGCGCATCGCCATCGAAATGGTCGAGGAGGGCCTGATCACTCGCGAGGAGGCCGTGAGCCGCATCGATCCCGCGCAGCTCGACCAGCTTCTGCACCCGCAGTTTGACGCCTCCAAGAAGTACGAGGCGCTGGCCAGCGGTCTTAACGCCAGCCCCGGTGCCGCCGTGGGCGAGGTCGTGTTCTCGAGCGATGACGCCGTCGCGCGCGCCAACGAGGGTCACAAGGTCATTCTGGTTCGTTGGGAGACCAACCCCGATGACCTGAAGGGCATGGTCGCCGCCGAGGGCATCCTGACCAGTCACGGTGGCAAGACGAGCCATGCCGCCGTTATCGCCCGCGGCATGGGTACGCCCTGCGTCTGCGGCGTTGAACGCTTCCACATCGACGCCGCCGAGAAGGTCGTGCACATCGAGGGCAGTGACCGCGTGCTGCATGAGGGCGACATCATCTCCATCGACGGTACTCAGGGCATCGTCGTCGACGGCGCCGTTGATCTGGTTTCGGCTGAGCTCACCGGCGACCTGGACACCATCCTGTCCTGGGCCGACGAGATTCGTCTGGACGAGACCGATGGCCACGCCAACCACGTGCGCGTCAACGCCGACAACCCTGAGGACGCTGAGCTCGCCCTCGAGTTTGGTGCCGAGGCCATCGGCCTGTGCCGCACCGAGCACATGTTCCTGGGCGACCGTAAGAACATCATCCAGAGCTTTATCCTGTCTGACGATGAGACCGTGAAGCAGCAG
This sequence comes from Collinsella sp., assembly GCA_048201615.1. GTDB lineage: Bacteria > Actinomycetota > Coriobacteriia > Coriobacteriales > Coriobacteriaceae > Collinsella. The sequence continues at coordinate 21,653 of DBFBFY010000179.1, read as the reverse complement.
GCCCTGGCCGACCTGCTCAAGGTTCAGACCGAGGACTTCCTGGCGATGTTCAAGACTATGTCCGGTCGCGACGTGGTCGTTCGCCTGCTCGATCCGCCGCTTCATGAGTTCCTGGATAATCCTCGCGAGCTCGAGGTCGCCATCACCAAGAAGGAAGCCGCTGGCGCCAGCGAGGAAGAGCTTGCCGTCCTGCGCACCCGCCTGCGTCGTATCGACGGCATGGTCGAGTCGAACCCCATGCTCGGCCTACGCGGCGTGCGCCTGTCCGTCGTCTTTAGCGATCTGCCGCTCATGCAGGTCCGTGCCGTGGCAACGGCTGCTGCCCGCCTTATCAAGGAAGGCGTCGACCCGCGTCCCGAGATTATGGTCCCGCTCGTCTCCATCACGGCGGAGCATGTCCAGACCCGCGAGGTCATCGAGCGCGTGATCGCCGAGGTTTCCGCCGAGGAAGGCGTCGAGCTCAATATTCCCGTGGGCACGATGCTCGAGCTGCCGCGTGCCTGCATGGTCGCCGACGAGATCGCCCATTATGCCGACTTCTTCTGCTTTGGCACCAACGACCTCACGCAGACGACCTTCGGCTTCTCCCGCGACGATGCCGAGGCCAAGTTCATCCCGCTGTACATGCACAAGAAGATCTTGAAGGATAACCCCTTCGAGACCATCGACTCTGCGGTACTCGAGCTGGTGCGCATGGCCGTCGAGAAGGGTCGCGCCACCAACCCCGGCATGCACTTTGGCGTGTGTGGCGAGCACGGCGGCGACCCCAAGTCCATCAAGGGCCTGTTTAACGTGGCCGATGTGGACTATGTGTCCTGCTCGCCCTACCGCGTGCCCCTCGCACGCCTGGCTGCCGCCCAGGCCAAGCTCGAGGCGAAGCGCTCCGCCTAACGTTTTGGGTATAGACGCCTAGCGTAGCCCCCTTCATGCCGCCCGCCTCATTCGTGAGGCGGGCGGTTATCATGTGCGGGTTTTGTCTTTTTGTCTGCGTAAAAAATTGTTCTTGCAGCAGAAACCCGCGCGTGTATACTCGAATACGTTTGTTCAACTACGTGCCGGCCAAGGTGGTACGGCACCTCTAGAAGAGTAAGGAATTGCACATGGATTACATCCGCGCAATCGAGCGTCAGCAGATCCGCGAGGACATTCCTCAGGTTCGCGTCGCCGACAACGTCAAGGTTCACTACCGCATTAAGGAAGGCGACCGCGAGCGCATCCAGGTCTTCCAGGGCGACGTCATCCGCATGGCCGGCGCCGGTGCCCGCGAGACCTTCACCGTCCGCAAGATGTCCTTCGGTGTCGGTGTTGAGCGTACCTTCCCGCTTCACAGCCCCAAGATCGCCAAGCTCGAGGTCGTTCGTCATGGTCGCGTCCGTCGCGCCAAGCTGTACTACCTCCGCGACAAGGTGGGCAAGGCTGCTCGCATCCCCGAGAAGCGCTAAGAAGATCGCAGCGTCTGTCCACTCGTTTGGACACAAGGGTCACCTTCGGGTGGCCCTTCTTTTTATCTGATTTGCATGCAAGGAGGGCCTGGTATGGCCAACATGACGAGCTCGGTTTCGGCATCGCAGGTTGCCGGTGAGTTGGCGAGCGCTACGTTTGAGGAGATTCCCGCCCTCGTGGAGCATTATCGCGAGGACCCGCGCCAGCAGGTGATCAAGGCTTGTGAACGCGCCCTCAAACGCCATGCCAAAGAGCTTGCCGAGCGCGAGCGCGTCAATGACATGTACGAGCTTATGCATGAGCTTGGCGGCGATGGGGTGGTCGTTGGTGTCGACGAGGTGGGTCGCGGATCGGTGGCCGGTCCTTTGACGGTGTGCGCCGTCTGTCTTCCTATGGAGCCGCACGTTTGGGGTATCAACGATTCCAAAAAGCTCATGCCGGCGCGCCGAGAGTTGCTCTCAGTGAAGATTGCCGAGGTGGCGACGGCGATCGGTTTTTGCCATATTGCGCCGAAGGATATCGATGAGATGGGCATGGCCCGTGCTATCCGTACCGCCGTTGCGGGCGCCGTGGCCGATACGGGACTTGAACCCGACTGCGTCCTCATGGATGGCAACCCCTTGGGCGCCGTTCCCAACGAGCGCGACGTGGTGAAGGGCGATGCCAAAATCGCCTGCATCGCCGCGGCGTCCATCATGGCCAAGGTCACGCGTGACGAGATGATGGTCGAGTACGACGCCGAGTACCCCGAGTATCATCTAGCCGAGTCGAAGGGCTACGCAAGCCCCGAGCACATCGAGGCGATTCGCAAACATGGACTTTGTCCGCTGCACCGCGTGAGCTTTTGCGGAAACTTTCTGCAGACTGAGCGCCTTTTCTAGGTCAATTGTGGAGACAGGGACCCCTGGCGTTTTATAAACCTGCTGGTAGCGGGCCGTGTGCAACGTGATTGTTGCGTACGGCCCGTTTTTTGTTGGCATTTGGTCAGCTTTTGGTTTGCTTCCGGTACTTACCCGCATGAAAGGTGCCCTCATCATCGGGGCAATGCAGTGTGCGGGAAAGGAGACCCCATGAGTGCCGCAAGCAAAAAGAGCAAGACGCAGCGGCTCAAGGAGCGTTGGGAAAACGGCGAGCTCGACTGCGGGGCGATGACGCCCGAGTTTATCAAGGGACTCAGTCCCCGCGAGCTGGGCATGCTGGGCGAGCTGATCACCATCGACTACTTTAACGAGCGCGGCTACACCTTGCTGGAACAGGGTTATCGTTGCACCGAGGGCGAGGCCGATCTGGTGCTGCTTGATGAGCTCGACGATGTCGTGGTGATGGCCGAGGTCAAGACCAGACGCGTCGCCCTGGATTGCACCACGCGGGTCTTTCCCGAGGAAGCCGTGGACGCCCAAAAGCAACGCCGCTACCGCCGCATCGCAAGTTGCTATCTCATGGAGCATTATCCGCTCATGGCGATTCGCTTCGATGCCGTGGGTGTCACCATTCGCGGCGGGCATATCGCCGAGATCGAGCATCAGTACAACGCGTTCGATTGGCAGGTGTCGTGATGGCGTTCGAGACGTTTGCCGTTCACGCGGCCTGCATCCGCGGCGTCGAGGCGATTCACGTCACGGTTGAGGTCTCGCTTGCCGGCGGCGTTCCGGGCATTCAGATGCTCGGCATCCCGAGTATGGAGGTGATGGAGTCGCGTGGTCGCATTCGCTGTGCGATGCGCTCCGCCGGGTTCGAGATCCCACGCTCGGGCATTACGGTCAATCTGGCACCTGGCGATATTCGCAAGACCGGTAGCGGCTTTGATCTTCCCATCGCCATCGCGGTATTGGCGGCCGATGGTCAGATTCCCCGCGACAACCTCGATCGTTGTCTTATCGCCGGTGAGCTTGGCTTGGACGGTACGGTGCTTCCCGTCAAGGGCGAGGTGGCGTTTCAGTTATTGGCGCGTGATTTGGGGCTGTCTTTTATCGCCGGCAGATCAGACCAGCATGTGCCACTCGCGGGCGTGGATTGCGGATTCATAGATCATTTGTCTCAGCTTGCCCATGGCATGGGCGATGCCGCGCGGCATTATCTGGATTCCGAGGGTGTGGAGGCTACTTTTGAGCCCGAACTCGACTATGCCGACGTGCTGGGGCAGGAGGTTGCCAAACGCGGCATGGCACTGGCGGCAGCGGGTGAGCTCGGTTTGCTTATGATCGGGTCCCCGGGATCGGGCAAGACGATGCTTGCGCGCCGTATGACTGGCATTCTGCCTGAGCTTTCCGTTGAGGATCAGCAGGAGGCACTGTGCATCCATTCGGTCTTGGGCGAGAACATCGATGGCTTATTGGCAGGTCATCGGCCGTTTCGAAGCCCCCATCACAGTATTTCGACCGCAGGCCTTATCGGCGGCGGGCGCCCGGTGCACCCGGGTGAGATTAGCCTTGCTCATGGCGGCGTGCTCTTTTTGGACGAGCTTGCCGAGTTTCCCACGGGTGTGCTGCAGACGCTGCGTCAGCCCATCGAACGCGGCTATGTGAGGATCGTACGCGTCGACGGGGCCTTTACCTTCCCGTCGCGCTTTCAGCTGCTCGCTGCGAGCAATCCCTGCCCCTGCGGCTTTTTGGGCGACCGCGAGGTGCCGTGCCGCTGCTCGGCATCGATGGTCGAGCGCTATCGGGCAAAGCTGCGCGGTCCTTTGGCCGACCGTATCGACATGATGATCGATGTGACCCGTCCCGACCCCCAAGTGATTATCGAGGGTGCGGAGGGTATGTCGTCGGCCGAGTTACGTGACTACGTTGTGCGCGGTCGCGCCTTTCGCGCTTGGCGCGAATCCCGTATGGACGATGCGGATGCCGAGGCCGAGGATGACGAGACGCGGTCCATTGACGGTGTCGTTTCGACCTTTGAGCTCGATGATGCTGCCGAGAAATGCGTACTCGGTCTGTCCAAACGCACACATCTCACAGGGCGTGGCATCGTGCGCCTGGTGCGTATCGCGCGCACGATCGCAGATGTCGCCGAGAGCGAGCAAGTGACGCAGGACCACGTGCTCGAGGCGGCGATGTACCAGGGAAGGAGGGACCAATGATGGCCGAGGGGACCTTCGAGCTGCATCCAGGTGACGCGTTGTATCCCGAGACCGTTTTGGATCTTTCTGATGTACCTCAGACGCTCTATGTGCGCGGCAACCCCGAGGCGCTTTCGACGCCCGCGCTCTCCATCATCGGCGCGCGAAAGGCCTCGCCGTATGGTCTTGCCGTGGCAGAGCTTGCGGCAAAGGTTGCGGTCGAGGCGGGAGTGACGGTAGTTTCGGGCGGCGCGGTTGGTTGTGACCAGGCCTCGGGTTGGGCTGCGGTCAACGCCGGCGGCAAACACGTCGTGGTGCTGGGGACGGGCGCCGACGTGGTCTACCCGCGTTCGAGCGCGGGGCTTATTACACGCACGCTCGATACGGGTGGCGCGGTCGTGTCGATCTCTCCGTGGGGCATGGGGCCGCGCAAGTTTGCCTTTCCGCGCCGCAATCGCGTGATCGCGGCCCTGTCGCAAGCCCTCTTTGTATCCGAGGCGGGTATGCCTTCCGGGACGTTTTCTACAGCCGAGGCTGCTATGGATTTGGGGCGCGAACTTCTTGCCGTGCCGGGGTCGATCCTATCGCCCGAGTCGCGTGGCACGAATTACCTCATTGCGAACGGTGCCTGCTGCATCATCGACGAGGAATCTATCGAGATGGCTATCTCACGCATCTACGGCACCCTGCGCTACTCTCGCCCCGATGCTCCCGGCATTGCCGACCTGAATCCAACACAGCAGACCGTGATGCATGCGCTCATCGCCTCTCCGCTCAAGGTCGACGACATCGCGGCACTCGTCTCACTCGATGCTGTCGGCGTACTCAAACTCCTGGGTTCGCTTGAACTCGAGGGCCTTATCGAGCGCATGATGGATGGAAGGTATGCGCCCTCCAAGTTTGCTCTTCACGCCCAGACGCCCTTCGGTCACAATGGAAAACGTGTCAATTAGAAAGGTGTTTGCAGATGCAGTTCGATCAGGTGACGGTTATCGGTGGCGGTCTGGCGGGTTCGGAATGCGCGATCCAGCTGGCAGACCGCGGGTTTGCCGTAAAGCTGTGCGAGATGCGCCCCCAGGTGAGCTCCCCGGCTCACCATACCGATCACCTGGCAGAGCTCGTCTGCTCCAATTCGTTTAAGTCGACCCGTCCAGATTCCGCTGCTGGCCTACTAAAAGCCGAGCTCGAGCGCATGGGTTCAGTCCTGCTCGATTGCGCCCATCGCGCGGCTGTTCCCGCCGGTGGCGCCCTGGCGGTCGACCGCGTCAAGTTTTCCGAGTTTGTCGAGGACGAGGTTGCCGCCCGTCCCAATATCGAGATCATTCACGGCGAGGTCACGCAGATTCCCGAGGGTCACGTGGTCATTGCCGCGGGCCCCTTGTGCTCGCCGGCGCTGAGCGAAGAGGTCATGAAGCTCGTCGGCGGCGACGCCCTTGCGTTCTTCGATGCCGCGGCTCCGATCGTCGATGCCTCCACGCTCGATATGGACGTGCTGTTCTCGCAGTCGCGCTACGAGGAGCAGGGGAGCGGCGACTATCTCAACGCCCCGCTCAACAAGGAGGAGTACGAGGCCTTTATCGAGGCGCTCACCACGGCCGACCGCGTGGTGCTCAAGGACTTTGAGGGCGGCGATCTGTTCCAGGCCTGCCAGCCTGCCGAGGAGGTTGCGCGCACCGGCAAGGACGCTATTCGCTTTGGCGCCATGAAGCCCGTCGGCCTCACCGACCCGCGTACCGGACGTCGCCCCTGGGCGGCGATTCAGCTGCGTGCCGAGAACAAGGAGAAGACCGCCTATAACCTGGTGGGCTTCCAGACCAACCTGACCTTTGGCGAGCAGAAGCGCGTCTTCCATATGGTGCCGGGCCTGGAGAACGCTGAGTTCTTCCGCTACGGTGTCATGCACCGCAATACCTTTGTCGACGCCCCGCACGTGCTCGATGGCACCTTTGCCGTGCCCGGTACCGGCGTGCGCCTGGCCGGTCAGATCACCGGCACCGAGGGGTACATGGAAGCCGTGGCGACAGGTCTGCTCGCGGCGCTCAACACCTATGCCGAGGCTATCGGTGCCGCGGGCGTCGAGTTGCCGCGTGTGGGCGCCCTGGGTGCGCTCGTGGGCTATGCGACCGATCCTGCCACCGTGGGCTATCAGCCCATGCATGTCAACTTTGGCCTGGTGCCGCCACTCGAGGATGGTAAGCGCCGCAGCAAGCGCGACCGCTACCAGGCCTATGCGGACCGTGCGCTTGAGGCCCTTGATGCCTATCTGGCCACTCGCCCCGATCTGTTTGGAGGCGACCGGTCATAGCCTTTGACCTGTACGATGCCGTCGACTCGTTTATCGCCTATATCGCACGTGTCGAGGGACTTTCTCCCAACACGGTGACGGCCTATGGCTCGAGGCTGGAGCGCTTTGCTTCCTGGTGCGAGCGCGAGGATATCGATGCTTTCGCTGCCGACGTGCGCACCATTCGTCGCTATCTTGCCGAGCTTTCGCGTGAGCAGGTGGCTCCCCGAACGCTTGCGGCGCACCTGTCGGCTATTCGATCTCTCTATCGCTGGATGGCTGCCGAGGGGATTGTCGAGGGCGATGCGGTCTCGGCGATCGCATCGCCCAAGCTGCCACGTGACCTGCCGGGCGTCCTTACGACCCAGCAGGTTGAGGCGCTGCTCAAGACGCCTGATACCTCGACGCCCGCGGGACTGCGCGATGCGGCGATGCTTGAGTTGCTCTATGCCTCCGGCGCGCGAATCTCGGAGCTCGCGGCGCTCAACGTGGAGTCTATTGGTTGGTCCGAGCGAACGCTGCGACTTTGGGGCAAGGGGAGCAAGGAGCGTATCGTCCCTCTGTATCGTCGCGCACTCGAGGCGACGCGTCTCTATATTGAAGAGGGGAGGCCGGAGTTGCTCGCTCAGGCAAAGCGCCGTGACCCCGCTACCGGGCCGCATCCGCTGCTTATATCGGCGCGCGGCAATCGCATGAGTGCCGCCATGCTCAGGCGGCGGTTCCATACGCTGGCGACGCTCGCCGGCATTCCGGCCGACATCGCCCCGCATGCGATGCGCCATACCTTTGCGACCGACTTGCTCGAGGGCGGTGCGGACCTGCGCTCGGTTCAAGAGCTGCTGGGTCATGCGAGCCTGTCCACGACGCAAATCTACACGCATCTCACGCCCGATCGGCTCAAGCGTGCCGTGGCTCAAGCCCATCCCCGCGGCGAATAGTGGCTGGGACGTCCCGCGTCGCACTCAGGTGTGTGGTTTTGATTGCGGGTTGGCAGGAAGATGCATTCCTGCTATCATTCATCGGGTTGCTTCACGGCAACATGTTTTTATCACGCACGCGCGGCTACTTCATACCGTGGTGCCCGGGCTTTGGTAGCACATGTCCGGGTTGGTTTTGGAGGATGACCCCGCGCGGAGGCAAACCACAGGAGGTTTAACATGGCTACCAAGATTAATATCCGCACCCTGCTCGAGGCCGGCTGCCACTTCGGTCACCAGACCCGTCGCTGGAACCCCAAGATGAAGCCGTTCATCTTCGGTGAGCGCAACGGCATCTACATCCTCGACCTCAAGCAGACCATCCTCGACGCCGACCAGGCCTACACCTTCGTCAAGAACGTCGCCAAGGGCGGCAACGTGCTGTTCGTCGGCACCAAGAAGCAGGCTCAGGAGGCCGTCAAGAACGCTGCTGAGCGCGCCAACATGCCTTACATCAACCAGCGTTGGCTCGGCGGTATGCTGACCAACTTCGTCACCATCCGCTCCCGCATCAACCGCATGGAGGAGCTCGAGGCCATGGTCGAGGACGGCCGCATGGCTGTTCTGCCCAAGAAGGAGCAGGCTGTTCTCGGCAAGGAGCTCACCAAGCTCCAGACCAACCTCGGTGGCGCCCGCGACATGAAGGGTCTGCCCCAGGCTCTCTTCGTCATCGACACCAAGCGCGAGGAGAACGCCATCAAGGAGGCTCAGCGCCTGAACATCCCCGTCGTCGCTCTGATCGACACCAACTCCGATCCCGACGAGGTCGAGTACGGCATCCCCTGCAACGATGACGCTATCTCCGCTGTCACCCTTATGTGCGAGCTCATGGCTGACGCCTGCCTCGCTGGCTCCGGCAAGGAGCAGGTCTCCGAGGCCGAGATGGCCGCTGAGCCCAAGGCCGAGTAAATCAGTCTTAGTTAATTCTTTTTCATCTCTTTGAAAGGAACCACAATGGCCCAGATTACCGCCGCTATGGTCAAGCAGCTCCGCGAGATGACCGACTCCCCGATGATGGAGTGCAAGAAGGCTCTCGTCGAGGCTGACGGCGACATGGACGCCGCTGTCGACGTTCTGCGTAAGAACGGCCTTGCCAAGGCTGCCAAGAAGGCTGGCCGTGAGACCAACGAGGGCGCTGTTGCCGCGTTCGTCTCCGAGGATGGCAAGACCGGCGCTCTGCTCGAGCTCTCCTGCGAGACCGACTTCGTTGGCTCCAACGCCAAGTTCACCGGCTTTGCTTCCAAGGTCGCTGAGGTTGTCGCTACCACCGAGCCGGCCGATGTCGACGCTCTGCTCGAGAAGCCGATGGGCGAGGAGACCGTTTCCTCCGAGCTCACCGAGATGATTCACATCATGGGCGAGAACATGAAGATCTCCCGCTTCGCCGCCCGTAAGGCCGAGAACGGCGCTCTCGCTTCTTACATCCACATGGGTGGTAAGATTGGCGTCCTCGTCGAGTTTGCTTTCGAGAAGGCCGAGACCGCTCAGGCTGAGTCCTTCAAGACCTTCGCTCACGACGTTGCCCTTCAGGTTGCCGCCGTCGCCCCGATCTGCGCTACCCGCGATCAGGTTCCGGCCGAGACCGTCGAGCACGAGAAGCAGATCTACATGGCTCAGGCTGCCGAGTCCGGCAAGCCCGAGGCCATTCAGGAGAAGATGGCTGTCGGCCGTCTGGAGAAGTTCTACAAGCAGTCCGTGCTCACCGAGCAGGAGTTCATCAAGGACAGCTCCCTCACCATCAAGAAGTACGCTGAGCAGGTCTCCAAGGAGCTCGGCGACACCATTACCGTCGTTGCCTTTGACCGTCTGGTCCGTGGCGAGTAAATAAGCTCTTGTAGCTGGTAATGAGCAGGCTGTGGGTTTTACTCACAGCCTGCTTTTTCATGGCTCTTCTTAGAGCCTTTGATAGAATGTTGAGAGTTCAATCTAAAGGAGGATCGCTTTGTCCGACATCCGATATAAACGCGTGCTTCTTAAGCTTTCCGGCGAAGCACTGATGGGCGACGGCCAATATGGCATCGACCCCAAGGTTACCGACCATCTTGCCAAGCAGGTCAAGGAGCTGCTAGCCGTTGGCCATGAGGTCGGCGTCGTTGTCGGCGGCGGCAATATTTTCCGCGGCATGGCCGGCGCTGCCGGTGGCATGGAGCGTGCTCAGGCCGATTATATGGGCATGCTCGCGACCGTTATGAACGCGCTCGCCCTGCAGGATGCCTTCGAGCACAACGATGTTCCCTGCCGCGTGATGAGCGCTATCCAGATGAACGAGATCTGCGAGCCCTATATTCGTCGTCGCGCCATCAACCACCTTTCCAAGGGCAACGTCGTTATTTTTGCTGCCGGTTCGGGCAATCCGTACTTTACGACCGACACCGCCGCGGCTCTTCGTGCGTGCGAGATCGGCGCCGAGATTCTGATTAAAGCCACCAAGGTTGACGGCATCTACGACAAAGATCCCGTCAAGTGCGCCGATGCTGTCCGTTTTGACAAGATTACCTACCACGAGGTTCTTGTCCGCGGTCTGCAGGTTATGGATTCCACGGCTACGGCACTGTGCCAGGATAACCGTATGCCGATTTTGGTCCTCAACATCGATGGCGAGGACACCGTCAAGCGCGCGCTTTCGGGTGAGCCCGTCGGCACGCTCGTCTATCAGGAGGATTAAGCATGGCAGAGAACATCACCGCCCATATGGACAAGTCGCTCGAGTCCCTCAAGCATAACTTCTCCAAGGTCCGTACCGGCCGTGCCAATGCCAACATTCTGTCCGACATCACCGTCGATTATTACGGTGTTCCCACGCCGGTCACGCAGGTTGCCGCCGTCAAGACCCCCGAGGCCCACATGCTGCTCATCGAGCCGTGGGACAAGGCACTCATCAATGCTATCGTCAAGGCCATCGGCGCTTCCGATCTGGGTATTACCCCCAACTCCGATGGCACCGTCGTTCGTCTTCCGTTCCCGGCTCCCACTGAGGAGCGCCGTCGCGAGCTCGTCAAGGAGTGCCGCGAGTACGCCGAGCAGGCCAAGGTGTCTATCCGTAACATCCGCCGCGACTTCAACAACAAGCTCGAGCGCGATGAGGAGCTCACCGAGGACGATGTCCGTCGCGAGCAGGCCAAGGTCCAGAAGCACACTGATGAGTATGTCGCCAAGGTCGAGGAGCTTCTGAAGGAAAAAGAAGCCGAGGTCATGGAGATCTAAGGTGCAATACGACGAGCATAAACTGGTCGAGTACTTTGCCGACGCCCCTGCGGGCGTCGGTTTTTCCGACCTTGACCTTAATAACATTCCGCACCATATCTCGTGCATCATGGACGGTAACGGTCGTTGGGCCACGTCGCGCGGTCTTGCACGCACCGAGGGCCACAAGGCGGGTATCGTCTCCCTGCGCGAGATCATTACCGCATGCGTGCGCTTGGGTGTCGACGTCCTTTCGGCCTATGCGTTTTCCACCGAAAACTGGAATCGTCCGCAGCACGAGGTCAACGTTTTGATGCATTTGTTTGCCAAGACGTTTATCGATGAGTTGCCGCTGCTTAAGCGCGAAAACGTTCGCGTTGTCTTTTTGGGCGATATTTCCGCACTGCCTAAGAAGACCCGCGATGTCTTTGAGCGAGGTCTTGCCGAGTGCGCCAATCACACCGGCATGACGCTGGCGCTTGCCGTCAACTACGGCGCGCGTGCCGAGATTACCCGCGCTGTCCGTCAGATCGCACTCGACGCTGCCGCCGGTAAGATCGATCCTGGCGCAATTGATGACGACATGGTGGCTTCCCACCTCTATACCGCTGGCCTTCCCGATCCTGAGCTTGTGATTCGCACTTCTGGTGAGCTGCGCCTTTCGAACTATCTGCTGTGGCAGGTGGCTTATTCCGAATTCTACGTCACCGATACCTATTGGCCCGACTTTGATCGTTGGGGCCTTGTCGACGCCATTTTGGCCTATCAGGGCCGTGACCGTAGGTTTGGTGGTCTGAGCAAGACCGAGGAGGCTTAATCGTGTCCGATCGTCCCAAGGCAATTGCTCCCAAGACATCTGAGCGCAAGGCTGTCGCTGCGGGAGCGCCCGCAGCGAAGAATGGCACCGGTTCGTGGCTTGCCGGCTTTATCACCCGTGCCGCCGCCGGTATCGTCTATGCCGTTGTCTTTATCCTGTGCCTGGTTTTGGGTATTGTGCCCACGGCCATCTTTGTTTCTGTCATGAGCGGTCTGTGCTGCTATGAGTTTTTCCGTATGACGAGGCTCGATGGCAAGATGGCTAACGAGCGCATGGGTATCGCTGCCGCCGTACTCTTTCCGCTGTCGGCGTTGGGCGATTCGATGTTGCTGAATGCCCTGCTTTTTGCCCTGATGCTCGCTGTGGGCATTTGGTATGTTTGGTCGCCGCGTACCCGCATCTCTGATGTGGTCGTGACGCTCATGGGTCCCATCTACACTGGCTTTATGCTGTCGGCTATCGTGCTGCTGCGCGATGCCGTGCCCGGTTTTGCCGGCGCCCTGCTTTCGGTGGGCGTTTGCGCGTCCCTTTGGGTCTCCGATTCGTTTGCCTACATCGTGGGTAGCCGTATCGGCAAGCACAAGATGGTTCCCAAGATCTCTCCCAAAAAGAGCTGGGAGGGGTTTGTCGGCGGCATCCTGGGCTCGGTTTTGATTTGGCTCATCCTGTGGGCGACGCACTTCTACAAGCTCAGCCTGCCCTATGCGCTGCTGTGCGGCGTGGTCGTGTCCGTCCTGGGCGTTATCGGAGACCTCATCGAGTCGCGCATCAAGCGCGGTGTGGGCGTTAAGGATTCCGGTAACCTTATCCCGGGCCACGGCGGCATGCTCGATCGTAGCGATTCGCTTATCTTTGGCTGCATTACCGCGCAGCTGCTTTTGATGATCGGAGGCGTGCTGTAATGTCCTTCCAGACGACGTATGGCCCCGATGGACGTCTCCGTGTTGCCATCCTGGGTTGTACGGGCTCTATCGGCACCCAGGCGCTCGATGTGTGCCGCCAGCATGCCGATCGCCTGCAGGTGACGGCGCTATCCGTTAACTCCAGTACCTCCGAGCTCGTTGCCGCTGCCCGCGAGTTCTCGGTTCCGGCGGTTGCCGTGGCCGATGTCGCTCATGGCGATGACGCCGTGCTGCAGGAGTTGCCCGAGGGAACGAAGCTCGGCGTTGGCGCGCAGGCGGTTTGCGAGCTCGCGCGTCGCGACGATGTCGACTGCGTGCTTGTCGCTATTGTGGGTGCCGCCGGTCTCGAGGCGAGCCATGCGGCCTTGACCTCGAATAAGCGTCTTGCCCTTGCCAACAAGGAGTCCCTCGTCGTCGGCGGCGACTTGCTTATGCCGTTGGCGCAACCGGGCCAGCTTATTCCAGTCGACTCTGAGCACTCCGCCATCTACCAGTGCTATCTGGGGGAGGACCCGCGCGAGGCTCATTGTATTTGGCTCACCTGCTCGGGCGGTCCGTTCTTTGGCCGCACGCGCGACGAGCTCAATCGCGTGACGCGTGCCGATGCCCTCGCACATCCCACGTGGGCCATGGGCGCCAAGATCACCATCGACTCCGCCTCCCTCATGAACAAGGGCCTGGAGCGCATTGAGGCCATGCATCTGTTTAACTGCGACCTCGATTTCATTAACGTGGTCGTGCAGCGTCAGTCCAAGATTCACTCTATGGTCGAGTTTGCCGACGGCTCCGTGATGGCGCATCTCGGTGCTTCCGACATGCGTATTCCCATCCAGTTCGCGTTCTCGTATCCCGAGCGTTGGGATACCCCGGCGCCTCGTATCGATTTCCGCGAGCTGGGGCAGCTCACGTTTGATGCTGCCGACATGGATACCTTCCGCTGTCTGGCACTGGCCGAACGTGCCGGCAAGACGGGTGGCACCATGCCGTGCGTGCTCAATGCCGCCAACGAGGTCGCCGTCGATGCCTTCCTGCACGATGGCTGCAGCTTTACCGATATCGATCGCATTGTGGAATCCTGCATGGATGCCCACGATATGCAGGCGGTCGATTCGTTTGAGCAGCTTCGCGACATCGATGCGTGGGCGCGTGAAAAGGCTGCGCAGGTGCTCGCCGCAACCCGTTCCTAACCCATAAGGATTGCTTTTTCGTTTTATGGATACTGTTCTGAGCGTTCTCTCATCGGTCTTTTGGGGCCTGCTGATGCTTTCCGTCCTCGTGTTTTTGCACGAGGGCGGCCACTTTTTGGCGGCGCGTGCCTGCGGCGTCCGTGTGACCGAGTTCTTTTTGGGCCTGCCGTGCCGCTTTGACATACATTACACGTCGCGTCGCATTGGAACCAAGTTTGGCGTGACCCCGCTGCTGCTGGGTGGCTACGCTGCCATCTGCGGTATGGATCCGACCGACGTCTCGTGTGCCGATCGCGTGCTCGCGGCTATCTATCGTCATGGTCGCGTGACCGTGGCCGACCTTGCTGTCGAGCTCGAGCTATCCGAGGAGGTTGTGCTCGAGGCATGCGCCTTGCTCTTGGGTTGGGGCTCTATCGCGCCTTGGTATGAGGAAGGGGAGAAGCCCTCGCCGAGCTACTATCCCACCAAGTATCAGACGCTGCCACGAGATGCGGCGGGTTACACCACCTTTGACGGCCGCCGTTTCGATCGAGAGCATGCGACTACCGAGGGCGATGTGTGGGAGCTGCCGTGCGGCGAAGCCGAGTTCCTTGCGCAAGAGCGTTCGCATACCTATCTGGGCCAGGGTTTTCTCAAGCGCGCCTTTATGCTGCTCGCGGGCATTCTCGTCAATATCCTGACGGGCTTTTTGCTGCTTATGAGCATCTACTCTATTGCGGGTGTCACCGTGCCGATGGATACCAACGTGATCGGTCAGGTTGACGAGGGTTCTATTGCCGCCAAGGCGGGTATCGAGGGCGGCGACGCGATCCTTTCGGTTGACGGAGTATCGTGCTCTACCTGGATGGACGTTTACGATGCCATCGGCAAGGCCGCCGGTAAGGACGATATCGCCATCGAGTACGAGCGTGACGGCAAGCAGCATTCGACCACGGTTGCACTCAAGGAGGAGGAGCGCCTAGGTGTGTATGCCTCTACGCAGGTGGTCCGTTTAGACCCCATCACGTCGGCTCGCCTGTCTTTCTCCTATGTCGTGCAGACAGCGGAGGGCGTGATGCGCCTGCTCCAGCCGCAGCATACGATGGAGATTCTCGATCAGTCTTCTTCGATCGTGGGTATTAGCGTTATGTCCTCACAGGCTGCTGCTGCCGGCCCTGCCACGTTCCTTTCGTTTGCCGCTCTCATTTCGTTCTCGCTTGGCTTTATGAACCTGCTGCCCATCCCACCACTCGATGGCGGCAAGCTGGTCATCGAGATCATTCAAAAGATTGCGGGCCGCGAGCTACCTCTCAAGGTCCAGACGATTGTGAGCTATGTGGGCATCGCGCTCTTTGCGCTGCTGTTTGTCTATATGCTTCGTTCCGACATCCTTCGATTTATTCTGTAGGGGAGTGTTTGGATTGTCTTTATCCCATCCTTTGCCTCGCGAGTTGACGCGCCCCGTGCATGTGGGCGGTGTGCAGATCGGTGGCGGCGCGCCGGTGGTGGTCCAATCTATGACCTGCACCGATACCGCTGATGCCCAGGCAACGCTTGCGCAAGTGTGCGCGTTGGCGCAGGCTGGCTGCGATATCGTGCGTGTGAGCGTGCCCACCGAGGCCGCGCTTGAGGGTTTCCGCACCATCTGTGCCGAGTCTCCGGTGCCAATCGTTGCCGATATCCACTTTAACCACAAGCTGGCCATTGGCGCTGTGGAGGCCGGTGCCGCCAAGCTCCGCATCAATCCCGGTAATATCGGCGATTGGGCCAAGGTCGATGCCGTGATCGATGCCGCGGGCGCCGCTGGGTGCGCGATTCGCATTGGCGTGAACGCCGGCTCACTCGAGCAGGATATCGCCGAGCGCGACGAGCTTACGCAGCCCGAGAAGCTCGTGATGTCGAGCGAGCGCTTCGTCAAGCACTTTGAGGACCGCGGCTTTACGAACATTGTGCTTTCTGCCAAGGCCCATAGCGTGCAAACGACGCTTGATACCTATCGAGCCCTGTCGCGTGAGATTTCCCACGTTCCGCTTCACCTGGGCGTGACGGAGGCGGGGACCAAGCTCCAGGGCACTATCAAGAGCTCTGTAGGCTTGGGTATCTTGCTTTCCGAAGGCATTGGCGACACCATGCGTGTGTCGCTCACAGCCGATCCGGTTGAGGAGCCGCCGGTCGCCTGGGGAATTTTGCAGTCGCTGGGCCTGCGCCGCCGTGGTCCCGAGATTGTCTCGTGCCCCACGTGCGCCCGCTGCCAGGTTAACCTGATTCCCATCGCCGAGGAGGTCACCGAGCGGCTTAAGAACTATGCCGCGCCGCTTTCGATTGCCGTCATGGGATGTGCCGTTAATGGCCCCGGTGAGGCTTCTGATGCCGACCTGGGCGTTGCCTGCGGACGTGGTCAGGCTCTGCTCTTTTCGCATGGGCAGATCATTGGTAAAGTAGCTGAGGACCAAATTGTCGACGCGCTTATGGCAGAGGTCGACAAGCTTATTGAGGAGAAATAAATGACCCGAGCAATGTATATGTCTAAGCTCTATGCGCCGACGCTTAAAGAGGATCCGGCGGACGCTGAGCTCGCCAGTCACCGCCTGCTGCTCCGTGCCGGCATGATCCGCAAGGAGGCCGCCGGCCTGTATTCCTACCTGCCGCTTGCTTGGCGCTCGATCCGTAAGATCGAGAATATCGTGCGCGACGAGATGGACGCTGCCGGCGCCCAGGAGCTTATGATGCCTATCATGGTCGACGCCGAGTTGTGGCGCGAGTCCGGCCGCATCGACGCCTATGGCAAGGAGCTTGTGCGCTTTGACGACCGTCATGGTCGCGAGTTCGTCCTGGGCCCCACGCACGAGGAGACCGTCACGGCCCTGGTGCGCAACGAGCTGCGCTCCTACAAGCAGCTGCCCGTCAACCTGTACCACATTCAGGACAAGTTCCGCGACGAGTTCCGCCCCCGCTTTGGCCTGATGCGCGGTCGCGAGTTCATCATGAAGGACGCCTACAGCTTCTCCGCCACGCAGGAGAGCCTGCAGGAGGAGTATGACAAGATGAAGCAGGCCTACGCTAACATCTGCGAGCGCTGCTATATCAAGGCCCTGCCCGTTGTTGCCGACTCCGGTGAGATCGGTGGCGATACCTCCGTCGAGTACATGGCGCTGGCCGATGCTGGCGAGGCTTCGCTCGTCTATTGCGATGACTGCGGTTTTGCCGCCGATGACGAGGCTGCAAGCACCAAGGTCGTCGTGACCGAGGGTCCTGGCGACGGTACGCTTACCAAGGTCGAGACTCCGGGCATGGGCACCATTGAGGCAGTTGCTAAGTTCTTTGGGTTCCCCGAGAACGGCACGCGCAAGTCGCTGGCACTCATCGACGCCGAGGGCAAGCCGGTCGTGGCCATTGTTCCGGGCGACCACGAGCTCAACGATTGCAAAGCCGAGCATGTCTTTGGCAAGGGCTATCGCATGATGACCGACGAGGAGCTCCAGACTTATGGTCTGCATAAGGGCTTTATCGGACCGGTTAACCTGCCCGAGGGCATTCGTCTGGTGTGCGACGAGAGCCTGCGTGAGTCCAAGCAGTGGGCCTGCGGCGCCAACGAGGTCGACTATCACTTTACCGGTGCCTGCCCCGAGCGCGACTTTACCGTCGACGAGTGGGCCGACCTGGTCACCGTCGTTGCCGGCGATCCCTGCCCGCACTGCGGCAAGCCGCTCTCCGCAGCCCGCGGCATCGAGGTCTCCCAGGTCTTCCAGCTGGGCACCAAGTATTCCGAGGCCATGGGTGCCACCTTTATGGATGAGGACGGCAAGGAGAAGCCGCTCATCATGGGTTGCTACGGCGTGGGCGTGTCCCGCTCGCTTGCTGCCGTCGTGGAGCAGCACAACGACGAGCACGGTATCGTCTGGCCGGTCTCCGTTGCCCCGTACGAGGTCGCGGTGATTCCGCTCGATCCCAAGAAGGAGGAGTGCGCTACCGTCTGCGAGCAGATCGTTGATGGCCTGTGCGCCGAGGGTATCGAGGTTGTCGTCGACGACCGCGACGAGCGTCCTGGCTTTAAGTTTGCCGACAACGACCTTATGGGCTTCCCGTATCAGGTCGTTCTGGGTAAGCGTGGCCTTAAGAATGGCACCGTTGAGCTCAAGGACCGTGCCACGGGTGAGCGCGAGGATGTGGCGATCGACGAGGTCGTCGCCAAGGTCGCCGAGCTTGTGAAGGCAGCACGCCGTTAATCGACGATTTCGCTTGTAGTTCGATATACGGGACGGCCCCGCATTTCTCCAGATCGGGGAGATGCGGGGCCGTCCTTTTATCTTGTGGCATCCTCGATATCTAAAAGGAAAACCCCACAGCCCATGCGAGCTGCGGGGTTTTCCTTGTGCCTCCGATGCGAAATAAATCGCTCAGATATTACTGATAATCGACGACGTCGATCCAGTTCTTCAGGAACTCATCGTTCACGTTGCGCTTACGAGCGAGCTCGGAAGCGGCGACGATGCTCGTCCACTGACGCACGACCTGCATGGGCATGTCGGCGCGGTCGCAGTAGAGCTCCAGGTAGGCCTCAGCCTGATCCTTGCTGTTGAGGGCAAAGAGCAGGTAGGTGGTGGCAACGTCGGCAGCAGGGGAGCCCTGGGTGGCGTGTGCCCAGTCGCACACATAGAGCTGGCCGTCGTCGCCGACGATGACGTTGGAGGGGTTGAAGTCGCCGTGGCAGACCTTGAACTCCTTGGTCATGCCGTCCAGACGCTCCTGAAGGTTGTAGCGCGTGGTGGCATTGAGCTGATCAAGGCTGTCGATCATGCGGGCGTACTTGTCGCGCTGACGGTTGAGCAGCGGGGAGGTGTAGCCGTGGATCTCGATCTGGAGGTCGACGAACATCTCGAGGTACTCACCAAAGCGCTGGGGCTCGGCAGTCATCTTCTCGGCAAGGGTGGTGCCCGGAACCTTCTCGGTCACGAGCGCCCAGCCGTTGGCGTTCTCGAGCTGGGAAACCTCGAGAGCCTTGGGGCTGCGGATGCCGCACTCATTGATGCGGGCAAGATTCAAAGCCTCGTTGAACACGTCGGAGACAGGCTTGGTCTCGTTAAAGACCTTGACGATCTTGTCGCCCAGGTCGTAAACGACCTTGTTGCCACGGCGGACGAGCTCGGTCTTGGAATCGGGTAGCAGCATGGTTGCATCCTTTCAACGATGCGATAGAAGCGACGGCGGGGGTGTGTGAAACACCCGTGCACCCCCGCCGCAAAAAACCGTGCTAAAAACTAGCAGACGGCGTAGTCCTGGGGCTCGCGGCCGTAGTAGGCGTCCAGGTAGAGCTCCTTGATCTCGCTCATGAGCGGGTAGCGCGGGTTAGCGCCGGTGCACTGGTCGTTGAATGCCTGCTCGGTCATCTCGTCGAGGGTGTCGAGGAAGTACTGCTCGTCAACACCGTAGTCGGCGATGGTCTTCTTGACACCGATGAAGTCCTTGAGCTCCTCGAGCTTCGTGATGAAGTTCTCGAAGACCTCCTTGTCGTCCTTGCCCTCGATACCGCAGTACTTGGCCATCTCGGCGTAGTTGTGCAGCGCGTTGGGGTAAGGATACTGGGAGAAGGTACCCATCTTGACGGGAGCCTCGGCGGCGTTGTAGCGCATGACGCGGGTCAGGATGACGGCGTTAGCGATGCCGTGGGGCAGGTGATGGAAAGCGCCGAGCTTGTGAGCCATGGAGTGGTTGAGGCCCAGGAAGGCGTTGGCGAAGGCCATACCGGCCATGCAGGAGGCGTTGTGCATCTCCTCGCGGGCGTGCGGGTCCTTGGCGCCGTTCGTGAAGCTGGAGGGCAGGTTCTCAAAGACGAGCTTGGCAGCGCGCTCGGAGAGGCCCTTGGTGTAGTCGGAAGCCATGATGGAGACGTAGGACTCGATGGCGTGGGTCATGACGTCGATGCCGGAGGCAGCGGTCAGGCCGCGCGGGGCGGTCATGCAGTTGTCGGCGTCGACGATAGCCATGTTGGGGAGCAGCGCGTAGTCGGCGAGCGGCCACTTGATGCCGGTCTCCTTGTCGGTGATGATGGCGAACGGCGTGCACTCGGAGCCGGTACCCGAGGAGGTCGGGACGGCGACGAAGTAGGCCTTCTTGCCCATCTCGGGGAAGGTGAAGATACGCTTGCGGATGTCCATGAAGTCCATGGCCATGTCCTCAAACTTGCACTCGGGGTGCTCGTACATCATCCACATGATCTTGCCGGCGTCCATAGCGGAGCCACCGCCGACGGCGATGATGACGTCCGGCTCAAAGAGAGCCATCTGCTTGGCGCCGCGACGTGCGCACTGCAGCGACGGATCGGGCTCGACGTCGTAGAAGCAGTCGTGGGCGATGCCCATCTCGTCGAGCTTGGCCTCGATGGCGCGGGTGTTGCCATTCTTGAAGAGGAACTGGTCGGTAACGATGAAGGCGCGCTTCTTGCCCATGACGTTGCCCAGCTCGTCGAGGGCGACGGGCGTGGAACCCTTCTTGAAGTAGACCTTCTCGGGAGCGCGGAACCACAGCATGTTCTCACGGCGCTCGGCCACAGTCTTAACGTTGATCAAGTGCTTCACCCCAACGTTCTCGGAGACGGAGTTGCCGCCCCAGGAGCCGCAGCCCAGGGTCAGAGACGGCTTCATGCCAAAGTTGTACAGGTCACCGATGCCACCGTGCGAGGACGGGGTGTTGATGACGATACGGCAGGCCTTCATGACGTGCTCGAACAGGCTGAT
Organism: Collinsella sp.; assembly: GCA_048201615.1. Lineage (GTDB taxonomy): Bacteria > Actinomycetota > Coriobacteriia > Coriobacteriales > Coriobacteriaceae > Collinsella. The sequence goes on along the minus strand of DBFBFY010000179.1, from coordinate 1,089 downwards.
CTTTTCGGCCTGGGCGGGGTGCACGTACAGAGAGGCGGTGTGGCCCGGGCCACCGGCGAGCACCAGGTGCTCGGCCTTGTCGACGGCCTCCTGGAAGTCCTTGGCGTGGTACATGGCCAGGACTGGGGAGAGCTTCTCGTGGGAGAACTCCTCCTTGGCGGGGTCGGTGGAGGTGACCTCGGCGATCAGGATCTTGGTCTTGGCGGGAACCTCGATGCCGGCGAGCTCGGCGATCTTGGCGGCAGCCATGCCGGGGATGCGGTGATCGAGGGCGCCGTTCTTGAACATGGCGGCACGCAGGGCCTCCATCTCGGCACCCTGCTTGACGAAGTAGCAGCCGCGCTTCTGGAACTCGGCCTTGACCTGGTCGTAGATGGTGTCGATGACGGTCACGGACTGCTCGGAAGCGCAGATCATGCCGTTGTCGAAGGTCTTGGAGTGGATGATGGAGTTGACTGCGAGCAGAACGTCGGCGGTGTCGTCGATGACGACCGGGGTGTTACCGGCGCCAACGCCCAGGGCGGGCTTGCCCGAGGAGTAGGCGGCCTTGACCATGCCCGGGCCACCGGTGGCGAGGATGATGTCGACGTCGCGCATGACCATGTTGGTCAGCTCGATGGAGGGGACATCGACCCAGCCGATGATGCCCTCGGGGGCGCCGGCCTTGACGGCGGCGTCAAGCACGAGCTTGGCGGCGGCGATGGTGCACTTGGCGGCAGCCGGGTGCGGGGAGATGATGATGGCGTTGCGGGTCTTCAGGCAGATCAGCGTCTTGAAGATCGCGGTGGAGGTGGGGTTGGTCGTCGGGATGACGGCGCCCACGATGCCGATGGGCTCGGCGATCTTGGTGATGCCGTAAGCCTCGTCGCGCTCCAGGACACCACAGGTCTTGGTGTTCTTGTAAGCGTTGTAGATGTACTCTGCGGCGTAGTGGTTCTTGATGACCTTGTCCTCAAGAACGCCGCGGCCGGTCTCCTCGATGGCCATCTTCGCCAACGGGATACGAGCCTTGTTGGCGGCCATGGCGGCCTCATAGAAGATCTTGTCGACCTGCTCCTGCGTGTACGTAGCAAAAAGCGCCTGGGCCTC
>DBFBFY010000178.1:0-34930 GCA_048201615.1 Collinsella sp. | reverse complement strand
GCGTATGCGGCCCGCCCAGCGATACAACGCTCAGCGGGAATATTGAGCCTTTTACCGAAAACTCGTTTATTTTAGCGATTTTAGATGAGAGGGGTTTCCTCACCTGCAGGTTCAGGGTCGCTCCACATAAAACCATCGCCGACGCCCATGCCCTCATACAGCACATATGCCGAAAAACCGCTCTCGAGCGTCGTCTCGAAAAAGCTCACGAGCAGGGCGTCATGGTAGCCGCCATCGATCTCGACGCAGCCGGTGTAGCCGATGGCATAGCGGACGATACGGCCCAGGCCCTCGTCCTTAAGACCCATCTTGTGCTCGGAGATAAAGTTGGTGGCCGCCTCCAGGCACGCCTCTTCGCCGTCCTCGTCGAGCGCCGCCAGATAACGGTTGGAAGCAGCATCCTCAATTGCCACGACCACGCCAGGGTTTTCACCGGCGGCAAGGTCGTCCAAGAACGCGCCGATCAGATCGCACACCATGGCGTCGAGCTCGGCGGAGACGTTACCGGCATCCTGCATATCCTGTGCCATCTTTAGACCTTCCCATCGAGTCTGACGTCGTTACAGTTCTTGTGCCTCGGCGGCGATCTTGGCGGCAGCGTCGCGGGTGCGCATCATGTCCGCCGCGCGCTTGTCGAGCACCTTGATCTGACTGGTCAGCATGACTGCATCGACCACGCCCCAGATCACCAGGCCCGTAGAGATCGAAAACCCAAGCGCACCAACTGTACCACGAAGGCGTGAACAGATTGCCGCGACAAGGGCGGAGACGACAACCATCTTGATAAACGAGCCGCGGCGCTCGCGGAGCGTGCGGGCCTGCGTCACATAGGCAATGCGAGCCGCCTCAGAAGCCTCCGAGCGCATCTGGGCCTCGCGGGCGATCGCAGCCGCCTCAGCCGACATACCGCCGGCCATCAGCGAACGCTCCGCATCCTGGCCGCCCCGCATTTAGAAGTCATCGGGCGAGAGCGTATGGACGAACTCGTCGAACTTCTCGAACTCCTGCTCGTCGTCAACTTCCTCGGTATGGGCAGAAACAGTGCCCAGGCGATTCATGATGTCGTCCTCCACAAACATGGGGGCATTGCTGCGCACGGCAAGGGCAATGGCATCACTGGGACGGGCATCGATCTTGCGCTCGTCACCATCGGCCAGTACGACAATCGTCGCGTAGAACACCGGCGGCTCGGCGCGAACGATCTCGATGCGCTCGAGCTTGGCGCCCAGGGCGCCAACAGTATCGAGCAACAGGTCATGGGTAATCGGGCGATCGGCGCGTCCGCTGTCGATGCCGCGGCTGATTGCCGCAGCCTCAAACGAGCCAGTCTGGATGGAGAGGGAGCGCAGCGGCGCGGGGGAATCCGACTTGCTGCAGCGTTCGCGAAGCACGATAAGCGATGGCACGGGACCGGCGGCCATGACGATGGTCTCTATGTCGACACGAACCATGGAACACCTCCGGTACGTAGCGGTTAACACACGGCAGGGTCGCCGCATTGAATAGCTATACTACCCAATCTTTCGCCCAGCACACAAAATCAAAGTAGTTAATTTGGGACGGGACTATTTTGACTACTTTTAGTTGGATAAGAAAAAAGCCCCGAGGCAATGCCCCAGGGCTCTTAACGTTTTGATGGTGGACCTGACAAGATTCGAACTTGTGACCTCCCGGTTATCAGCCGGACGCTCTAACCAACTGAGCTACAGGTCCATCATGGTGGAGGTTAGGGGGATCGAACCCCTGACCTCAGGCTTGCAAAGCCCGCGCTCTCCCAGCTGAGCTAAACCCCCACGGAGACAGTAATAAACACCCCAGCGGCGACTCGGCTCTCGCTGGGGTGTTTATTGCGAAAGAAAGTGGTGGACCTGACAAGATTCGAACTTGTGACCTCCCGGTTATCAGCCGGACGCTCTAACCAACTGAGCTACAGGTCCATCGCGCAAGGGATATATTAGACGAGTCGTTACGCGCGCGTCAACAACTTTTTTGAAAATCTTTGGGAGGGGTTCGCCCCGGCCGCATGGCGGCACATGAAGTCGCCTGCTCGGACAGTCCTGGCTCGCACGGAGAGCACATTAAGTGCTCTCCGGCTCGTGCGGAACTCGCGATCGACTTCATGTGCCGCCATGCGGCCGGGGCGAACGCGGATCCAAGATTGTCAAAAAAGCGGTCGACGCGCAGTGCGCCGACCGCCGATATATGGGGTCTGATATTTTTTACCAGCTAGGGCCTCTTACTCGTCGAGGAGATCTTCTGGCATGTCGTTGCCGTCGCCTAGATCGACAGGGGTTTCTTCGGGGGCAGAGCCGTTTTCCGTGGTTTCACCTTCGGGCTTCTCTTTGGCGGCCGTCATGCGGGCTACGGCGCAGATGCGGTCGTTGTCGTCGACGGTCATCATCTTGACGCCCTGGGTGGCTCGACCGGTTTGGCTGATCTCATCGGTCTTGACGCGAATGACCGTCGCGCCCTCCGTCACGATGAACAGCTCATGCTGCGGGCCCACCGTCTTCATGGCTGCGAGGTTACCCTTGCGCTCGGTCATCTGGATGGTGTAGACACCCTGACCGCCGCGGTTCTGCTCCGGGTAATCCGAGACCGGCGTGCGTTTGCCGTAGCCGCGCTCGGTAATGACAAACAGGTCGCCGTTACCGTTGGTAATCTCCATGCCCAGAACGCTCACGCCGTCCTTCATACCGATACCGCGAACGCCGCTGGTATCGCGGCCGGTGGCGCGCACCTGCTCCTCGGAGAACATGATCGCCTTGCCCGCGGTGGTGGCCAGGATAATCTTGTCGCCCTCGCGCACGCGGCGCACGTTCAGCAGCGCGTCGTCGTCACGCAGGTTGATAGCGATCAGGCCATCACGGCGGCTACGATCGTAAGCGCTCATCACGGTCTTCTTGACCATGCCACTCTTGGTGGCAAACATCAGGTACTCGTCGGCCGGGAACTCGCGGCAGCTGATGACGCTCGCGATCTTCTCGCCCTCCTCGAAGGGCAACAGGTTGACGATCGCGGTACCGCGCGCCTGGCGCGTACCCACCGGCAGCTCGTGCACCTTCAGGCGATAGACCTTGCCCTTGCTCGAGAAGAACAGCACGTACTCGTGCGTGGACGCGATGAACATCTCGTCGATGACGTCGTCCTCTTTGAGGTTGACGCCCGACACGCCCTTGCCGCCGCGCTTCTGGGCGCGGTAGGCGGCCACCGGGATACGCTTAACGTAGCCGGTGTGGGTGATGGTCACGACCATGTCCTCGTCGGCGATGAGGTCCTCGACATCCAGGTCCTTCTCAACCTGGCTGATTTCGGTACGGCGTTTGTCGCCAAACTTCTTGGAGATCTCGCGCATCTCTTCCTTGATGACGCCCAGAATCTTCTCCTCGTGCGCCAGCAGGTCCTCGTAGTAGGCGATGGCGCGGCGCAGGCCGTCCAACTCTTCTTGGATCTTGTCGCGCTCCAGGCCGGTCAGGCGGCGCAGCTTCATCTCGAGGATGGCCGTGGTCTGCTCGGGCGTAAAGCCAAAGCGTTCGATCAGTCGGCTGCTGGCCTCGGAGTCGGTCTGCGAGGAGCGGATGATGCTGATGACCTCGTCGATATGGTCAAGGGCCATCAGGTAGCCCTCGAGGATATGCGCGCGGGCCTGGGCCTTCTTAAGGTCGAAGCGGGTGCGGCGGGTGACGACGTCGACCTGGTGGTCGATGTAGTGCTGCAGCATCTCGCGCAGGCTCAGGCATTTGGGAACGCCGTTGACGAGTGCCAGGTTGTTGGCGCCAAAGGTCGTCTGCAGCGAGGTGTACTTATACAGGTTGTTGAGCACGACCTGCGGAATGACGCCCTTCTTGAGCTCGATGACCAGACGGATGCCCTTCTGGTTGGACTCATCGCGCATATCCGAGATGCCCTCAATGCGCTTGTCGTTGACGAGTTGGGCGATCTTCTCCTGCAGGGTGCCCTTGTTGACCATGTAGGGAATCTCGGTAAAGACCAGGCGGCTGCGGCCGGTCTTGGTGGACTCCACATGTGCCTTGGCACGCACGGTAATGGAGCCGCGGCCGGTCTCGTAGCTCTGCTTAATGCCGGCGCTGCCCATGATGATGGCGCCGGTGGGGAAGTCCGGACCGGGCATGATCTGCATGAGCTCGTCGACGGTGGCGTCGGGGTTGTCGATCAGGTAGCAGGTGGCCTCGATCGCCTCGGTGAGGTTATGCGGGGCGATGTTGGTGGCCATGCCGACGGCGATGCCCTGGCTGCCGTTGACCAGCAGGTTGGGGAAGCGCGCAGGCAGTGCCACGGGCTCGGCGAGCGATTCGTCGTAGTTGGGCTGCCAGTCGACGGTATCCTTCTGCAAGTCACGCAGCAGTTCCATGGCGGGCTTGGCCAGGCGGCTCTCGGTGTAACGCATGGCCGCCGCGCCGTCGCCATCGATGTTGCCGAAGTTGCCGTGACCGTCGATGAGCGGCGTGCGCATGGAGAACCACTGCGCCAGGCGGACCATGGCCTCGTAGACCGCAGAGTCACCGTGCGGGTGGTACTTACCGATAACTTCGCCGACCGTCCAGGCCGACTTTTTGTGTGGGCGGTTGGGGTAGATGCCGCTCTCGTTCATCGCGTACAGGATGCGGCGGTGTACCGGCTTTAAGCCGTCGCGCACGTCCGGCAGGGCACGCGCTGTGATAACCGACATCGAATACTCGATGAACGACTGCTTCATCTCGCGACCGAACTCCGAAATCTGGAGCTGGCCGCCGTTGATGTCCTCGCCGGCCGAGGCGCCACGATCGACTTCGCCAAAGCTCTCCTCGAGCTCACCGTCGTCGTCCTCTTCCTCATCATCATCGGCATCGGGGTTATAGGCGTCCGGGTCGCCGTCCTCGCCCTGCTCAGCACGGGCAAGCAGGCGCTTCAGATCGTCGGGCATACCGGCATCGCCGGCCTCGCCCATACCCTCGTTGTTGTTGATATCGTCTGCCACGTTACCTCCTCTTAAGCGTCAAGGAAACGCGCGTCATGCGCATGTTTTTCAATGTACTCGCGGCGATAGCCGACCTCGGAACCCATGAGCTCTCGCACGGCGCGGTCCGCCACCACGGCGTCCTCGATCGACACGCGCTGCAGGATGCGGGTCTTGGGGTCCATCGTCGTCGAGGCAAGCTGCTTGGGATCCATCTCGCCCAGGCCCTTGTAGCGCTGGACGGTATAGCCCTTGCGCTTTTTGGTGATCTTGCCGTCCTTGGCCTTGCCGTCCTCGTCGTTATCGTCGGGGTTCAGGCCCAGGCTCTGGATGGTGTCGCGCAGGATCTCGTCTTCGGGCTGGCGGCCGTTGGGATACACGTAGTGGATCTTGTTGCGCACCTTAATGCCAAAGATGGGCGGGCAGGCAACATAGACGTAGCCGGCATCGATCAGCGGACGCATGTACTTGTAGAAGAACGTCAGCAGCAGGATGCGGATATGCGCACCGTCGACGTCTGCATCGGTCATGATGATGATCTTGTGGTAGCGCGCCTTGGTGATATCGAAGTCGCCGCCGTCGCCGGCACTCGTCGTGACGCCGCAGCCGATCGCGGTAATCAGCGACTGAATGGTGTCACTCGAGAACGCGCGATGGTCACCAACGCGTTCGACGTTCAAAATCTTGCCGCGCAGGGGCAGAATCGCCTGGATGTCTCGGCGACGGCCGTCCTTGGCCGAACCGCCTGCCGAGTCGCCCTCTACGATGAAGAGCTCGGTCAGCTCGGCATCGCGCACCGAGCAGTCAGCGAGCTTACCGGGCAGGGACGCCGTCTCGAGCAGGCTCTTGCGGCGGGTCGCCTCGCGCGCCTTGCGGGCGGCATTGCGCGCCTTGCAGGCCTGTTGCGCCTTCTTGACGATCTCGCGAGCGGGCTTGGGATGCTCCTCGAGGTAATCGACAAGGCCGTCGGTCACAATCTTGAGCGTGAGCGCTCGCATATAGGAGCTGCCGAGCTTTGCCTTGGTCTGGCCCTCAAACTGCGGATCGGGCAGCTTGACCGAGATAACGGCCGAAAGGCCCTCGCGCACATCATCGCCGGTCAGATTGGCGTCTTTTTCCTTGAGCAGGTTCTGCTTGCGCGCATAGTCGTTGATCACGCGGGTGAGCGCGGTGCGGAAGCCCTCAAGGTGCATGCCGCCCTCGGGGGTGTAGATGTCGTTGGCAAACGACATGACGTTCTCGCCGTAGCCGCTATTCCACTGCAGGGAAACCTCAACCTCGCCCATCTTGGCCACAGGTGCGTCCGGGTCCGATTTGCCCTCGATGTAGATAGGCTCCTTAAAGGCCTCGGGGACGTCCTTGCCCTCGTTAAGGAACTTGACGAAGTCGATGATGCCGCCCTCGTAGCAAAACTCCTCCACGTGGGGAGTAGACTCGCGCTCGTCAGTCAGCACGATTTTGAGGTTCTTATTGAGGAACGCCGTCTCCTGCAGACGGTTGTGCAGCGTATCGAAATCGTAGATGCAGGTCTCGAAGATCTCGTCGTCGGGCCAGAAGGTGACGGTGGTGCCCGTCGAATCCGAGGTGCCCACGACCTCCATCTTCTTGACGGTCTTGCCGCGCGAGAACTCCATCTCGTAGGTGTTGCCGTCGCGACGAACCTGAACGACCACGCGCTTGGACAGTGCGTTGACGACGGAGATGCCAACGCCGTGCAGGCCGCCCGAGACCTTATAGGCCGAATTATCGAACTTACCGCCGGCGTGCAAAATCGTCATGACGACCTCGAGCGTCGGGATCTTTTTAACAGGGTGCTCGTCGACGGGGATACCGCGCCCGTTGTCGACGACCGTGATGGAGTTGTCGGCGTGGACCGTCACCTGGATCTCGGTGCAGAAACCGGCCATGGCCTCGTCGACGGAGTTGTCAACGATCTCCCACACCAGGTGATGCAGACCGCTGGCGCTCGTCGAGCCGATATACATGCCCGGGCGCTTACGAACGGCCTCGAGACCTTCGAGAATCTTAATCTCGCCGCCATCGTAATCGTTTTCGTTTGCCACACGTCCTCCTTCAGTCAAGAAAATGTGTACAGCCTTACTAGTTTATCGTAAAAAAATACCCTCGGGAACGAGGGTATTTGGCTCTACAAGGCCACCAGATGCGATTTAAGGCTCTTTTTTGCTTTGCACGCCCTTGGCCCACTCGGCACTGGCTCTCATGGCGTTCTCGAGGGCCTCGCGCAGTTTTTGGTCTTCGATGGGCGCCACTTGGCGCTCAATCTCGGTGCGCTCGGCATCGCTGAGGTCGGCGTGTGGGGCCGGCGGGCGCTCGGTCGCCGCTGGGCGAAGGCGCTCCTTGGCGGCGGGCGGCGTGTGACCGGGCGCGGTGGTTTTGAACACCAGGCCATCCACATGCGCACCGGCGCGCTCCATGCGCGCGCGGATGATCTCGCGCAACAACGTCATTTCCTGCGTCCACGAGGGCGAGTCGAGATATACCAGCAGCTCATTGGACTCGGGCAGGTAGCGCAAGCCCGTCACATGCCGCCCCTCGCGCGTGCCCGAGCACACCGCGTTCCACGCGCGATAGACCGCGCGCGACTCCTCGGCAGCCTCCATCTGCGCGCGGCGCTCAGGTGTCGCGGCCGCCAGGATGCGCTGACGCTCTGCGTTCAAAAATCCACTGAAGGCAACCGTTTCGCTCTCGCGCTCGTAATTAGCACGTCTCACCCATGCTCACCACCTTGGCTCGATCAAGCAGGTCATCGGTAAAATACCCCAGGTTGGTCGTGGTTATGACCGTCTGGATATCATCGCCGATCAACCGCAAAAAAGCACCGCGGCGTTCGCCGTCGAGTTCGCTCATCACGTCGTCCAAAAGCAGCAACGGGGCGGTGCCCAGGACATCGCGAGCCACGGCCACCTCCGCCACCTTCCAGGCCAGAACCAACGTTCGCTGCTGACCTTGGCTGGCAAATGAACGGGCGGAGCGACCCGCCACGGTAAACTCAATCTCATCGCGATGCGGTCCCACCAACGTCACGCCGCGGCGAATTTCCTCGTCGGCGTGCTCATCAAGGGCAGCCAGCATGCGCTCGTACGCCCAGCCCTTCAGCTCTTCGCGATCATCGACCTGGGGCAAATCCCCCAGCGTGGACGTATAGGTCACGTTGGCAGCCTCACCGGATGCCACTTGCCCGTAGGCAGTGTGCACATGGCCCGCCAGCCGGTCGAGCAGGGCCAACCGGTGCACAAGCAGGGCCGAGCCCGCGCGGGCAATCGAATCGTTCCACGCGCCAAGCATCTCGCGACAGCACCAGGTCTCCTTGAGCAGGGCGTTACGCTGGGTCACGCAGCGTCCATAGGCGCTCGCAAGATCGGCATAGCGTGCGCTCAGTTGCATGCCAAAGTCATCGAGGGCGGCGCGGCGCACGCTGGCGCCTCGCTTAACCATGTCCAGATGGTCGGGGCAAAACAGCACGCTCGGCAGGACCCCGCGCACGCCGGCGGCAGAGCATCTCTTGCCGTTGCGGCTAAACGAGCGTTTACCGTCCTCCGCGCTCAATCCCATATCAAGCACGCGGCCATCGCCCTCGAGCCTCAGCTCGACCTTGCACGAGCCCACGCCGTCATGGACGAGCTCGGCTGCGGTCGGATGCCTAAACGAGGCGCCGCTCGTCAGCAGCTGCAGCGCCTCTATGAGATTGGTCTTTCCCGCCGCGTTGGGTCCCGCAAGTATCGTCACGCCCTCGTCCAGGGCAAGACGATAGCTCTCGAAACTGCGGTAGTGCGCGACGGAAAGATCGCGGGCGAACATGGTCATGGCGCAGCGCTAGATCCGGACCGGCATGACCAGGTACAGGTAGTTGATCTTGTCGTAGGACTTGAAGATGCCCGCCTGCGAGTAGCTCTTGAGCTCCAGCGTGATCTCCTTCTCCTTGGACAGGGCATTGAGGCAGCCGAAGATGTAGTGGTAGTTGAAGGCGATGGTACCCGACTCGCCCTCGGCCTCGACATCGATCGTCTCCTGCGCAAGGTCCTGGTCATTGGAAATGGAGGACAGGCCCATCTGCCCGTTCTCGACATCGATCTCGAACTTGACGGCGGGGTTGGCGCTCGCGATAACGGCCACGCGCTTGAGGGCGGCGTTAAAGGCGGCGACGTCGATCTTGACGCTCGTCACGCACGAATCGGGGATGAGCTGCTTGTAGTTGGGGTACACGCCCTCGATGCGGCGCGACACGTAGGTGGTGTTGCCGGCCTCAAAGACGACCTGGGTGTCGGTAGCCCCGATCATGATGGTCGCCTGGCTGGCCATGATGTTCAGCGCGTCGTTAAAGGCGTCGGCCGGAACGTTAAGCTCAAAGGAGCCCTCGAGGGTCGAGGTCTCGACCTGCGTATCGCACACGGCCAAGCGGAAGGAATCGGTCGCCACCAGGCGCACGGTGTTGTTCTCGACCTTCATGTGCACGCCGCCCAGGATGGGGCGGGCCTTGTCGGTCGAGGTGACGCGCCACACGCGGCCGACCATTTCGGACAAGATATCGGTCGGCAGCTCCACGGCACTCTCGATGGCATAGGCCGGAAACTCGGGGAAGTCATTGGCATCGAGCGTGTTCAGGCGGAACGAGCTCTTCTCACAACCAATCAGCACCTGGCGCTCGGACAGCTCAAAGGTGACCGGGGCATCGGGGAGGGTCTTGGTGATATTGGAGAGCATCTTACAAGGGATAACCATCTCGCCCTCTTCTTCGACATGCGCCGCGATGCGATGACGGATCGAGATGGTGTAGTTAGAGGTCTGGAATTCCAAGATGCCGTCTTGCGCCTTAACGAGCACGCCCGACAGGATGGGGAGGGTGGATGCCGAAGCGACACCCTTCATAACGACGCCGATGGCTTGTGTAAGCGAGCTCTGGCTGACGGTGAACTTCATCTTTTAATACCTTTCTATAGATATAAATATCTTAATAATAGTAATAGCACTGACGAAACTGTTGATTACTCCCAAAGACGCAGGTCAGACCCAGAAAGAGAATCGACAGCAACCTGTGTGCAACAGGGGTGGTTTTCCACGTTCAAAACCTGCGCAAAACTTTTCATCACCGCGGGTTGGGTTTTAGACACCTTATGCCCGTGGTTTCGACAAGTTTTCAACAGGTGTCTCTATTTCCCTACGAGCGCAGTGTAATTTTATCGCGCAGCGACTTAAGGTCTTCGGTGACGGTGCGGTCTTCCTGGATCATCTTCTGGACTTTTTTGTAACTCGTGCTGACGGTCGAGTGGTTGCGGTTGCCAAATTCGGCGCCCACCGCCGTGGTCGTCATCTCGCACATTTCGATGGCCAGATAGATGGCAATGTGGCGTGCTTTGGCGATATTGGCGTTGCGACGCGGGCCGATGAGCTCCTCGTGCGTCACGCCGTACTGCTCTTCGATGACGGACTGAACCGTTTGCACGTTGATCTTTTTGGCCGATGTGTCGAAGTACTGGCTGGCGATGGCGTCGATATCGCCAAAGGTGAGCTCCCCGCCCTCGCGTTCGCGGTCGCCCGCCTCGCCGGCGCAGCGCTCGCAGAAGCTCTCGAGTTCGCGGATGTTGGTGCCCGACACCTCTGCCATGTGCTTAAAGTGCTCATCGGTCAGGTGCCCGCCGTCGCCCCCGTAGGCCGCCAGCAGTGAGTCGTCGCCTGCCTCGGGAGCGGCGACGATGGTGTTCTCGTAATAGCGCTGCAAGATCTTGTATTTCATCTCGTAGCTGGGCTCTGCGACCAGGCAGAGCATGCCGGCGTTGAAGCGGCTGGTCAGACGCTCGTCCATGCTCAGGTCCTTGGGGGCGCGGTCTGCCGCGATGACGACCTTCTTGTTGTTGCGGATGAACTCGTCCATGAGCTGGAAAAAGTAATCCACGCTCGCGCGCTTGCCGATGATGTTTTGGATGTCATCGATGATGAGCACGTCCACGCCGTGGTACGCCTGCATGATGGGGGCGTTGCTCTTCTTTTGACGGTCGAACTCGGTCATCAGGTCATCCAGATATGCCTGGGAGTTGGCATACTTGACCTTGATCTCGGGCGACTTCTCGGCGAGCTCGTTTTTGATGGCAAGCAGCAGATGCGTCTTGCCCAGGCCCGATTTGCCGTAGATGAACAGTGACGTGCACGTGCCGCGTTCGTCCGCGAGGGCGGCAAACTTGAGTGCCGAGCGATAAGCGTGGCTGTTCTCGGGGCCGTAGACAAAGTTCTCAAAGGTAAATTTTGAGTTCGCGGCGAGTGGGGCTCCATCCGTATTCTGCTCGGCCGGCACGGTCGGCGCTGGCGTGGGTGAAGCGGGGGTCGCAGCTTGCGTGGATTTAGTCGGCGCTCCGCCCTTCATCTGGTTCATCATGCGACGAAAATCATCGGCCGAGAGCGTGTTCTTGATTGCAATGCCCGAATCCGCGCCCGCCGCTGCGTCGTGAGCGATGGGCATGTGCGTGACGGGTGCGTTCGTTGACGTCGCCGCCGCGCTCGTCAACGGTGCCATTGTTTCACGGGAAACATCGCTGTGCTGGTGCTCGATTGTCGGCACGTCGCCTGCGGAGGCCGGCACCGTCGGGGAAGCAGCGGGAGCCGCGGAGGGCGCCGTCGCGGCGGCGGATTCCGTCGCGACGCCTTGCGGTGCCACGATGTCGAGCGCAATCGGTGCAAAGGCGATTTCTTCCAGATAGGCCTCAATAGTTGGCTGATGCTTTTTGAGCTGCGCGATGGCAAAGCGCGAGGGGGCCTCGATCGTGAGCGTATCTTCGGTCAGGCTTATGGCGCGCGATTGCCCCAGCATGTTGATGAGGCGTGCATCTTGGCCGTCGCGCTGGCAAAAGGCGATGGCATCCCCCAGGATGATGCTTGCTTCCTCGTCCACTGTCTCTCCCGTTCTTTAGCTCTGAGCTCGCACGCGAGCGGCGCCGAGTTCGGTCAGATGGTATTTCTGGCCATGCTTGATGACCAAGCCGGCCTGCGCCAAGTCATTGAGCGTGCGTGACCAAGTGGGGGCCGAGTTTCCAAACGCCCTCGCCAGATCGGTTGCACCGCACGCTTGATTTTGCGCTAGATAGCCCAGCGCGGCGTTGCCGCGATCGCTTACGAACACGTCCGGTTGTGGCTGCGCATACTGATTTGCTGCATTAGGATACATCATTTGAGCTGCTGGTTGTTGAGAACTCTGCATCGGCGGCATTTGCTGTTGAAAACTTTGAGGCCACTGTTGGTAAGGCTGCGGAGGCATCTGCTGGGCCCAGGGGTTGTACTGCTGCTGCGGCATCTGCTGGTACGGCTGCTGATATCCCTGCTGGTACTGCTGCGGGAACTGCTGGCCATACCCCAGTGGCGGCATCTGCTGATATGGATATCCCCGTTGGTACGGCTGATAGCCCATTTGCTGGCCACCCGGTGCCCCCGTCGCCTGCTGCATTGCTGCTGCATCCTGATCTGCCAGCGGCATGGCCTCTGGCATGTTTGGCGTCATCGACATAGATGCCGCCTGGGGCTCTTGTGTGGGAAGCATTCCGGGCTGCTGCATCTGCCCCACGGGGGGCTGCATCTGCTGCGTTGCCATGGGCTGCTGCGCAAAAGCTCCCGGCAGGGGATATGTGGGCTGCTCCGTCTCGGGCCGCACGGCAGCACCGCGTCCGCCGGCACGCTCGATTTCCTGCACGCGTTTAGGGTTCAGGCTTACCGTAACCACGGTGCCGTTGCCCATGTTGTCCTCGATGGATACGGCACCGCCGGCGTTTTCCAAATACTCCTGCACCATGGGAAACCCTGCTCCGGTTCCACGGATATAGCGCTTCATCTTGCTGTTTGCGCTGGTAACGCCAAAGTCGAAAGCGCGTTCCTTGTCGTCGATGCCGGGTCCTTGGTCAGCAAAGCGGATGGTGTCTCCGCCGTCCAGAATCGAGATGATGGGCTCTGCAAAGTGTGCGTGGATAAAGTTTTCGACAATCTCGCGGATGACCATGAGCGAGATATGGCCACCTTGTTCTTTCATGCACTGGTAGACGGTGTTGGTCGTCTCTTCCAAATACGTGCGGACATCTTGCGGATCAATGACGATCACACGCGGTGTCGACAGCATGTCGTCATAGACGGCGATGCGCGCGGCGTACATGGCTTTTGGCGCCTGCGTTGTCGTCTGTTCACCTTCGTCACGCTCTTCGCGCACGCCGGTGATGTGCTCGTTGTCGGGTGCCGGGTCTTCGGAATCGACCATGGTGTAAAAGTCGTCAGACATGCCGCTCGCAATCTTCCAAAAGGTTTCGAACAAATAGTAGCTCACCGTGCAATGTTTCTCATCTTTCGACAAACTTTCAAAACCTGTTGAAAACTTTGGAAAACGGACGAAAAGTTCTCAACATTGCCAACATGACCTGTTGAAAACTCGATGAAATATCGTGAAAAGTTGCCATGCACCGCTAAATCGAGCTTGGCTTATGGGGGAACCGTGTGAACTGCGCAACCTTTTACCTTTGATTTCTTGACATTTGAACATTGATTTCCCTACAATCTTCAAGCTCACGTGTCTATATCTGCGTCCGCGTCCCCGCGGACACTCGAAATGCAGCAGGAGGAACTTAAGATGAAGCGTACGTATCAGCCTAATAAGCGTAAGCGTGCCAAGACCCATGGCTTCCGTGCCCGTATGGCCACTAAGGGTGGTCGTGCCGTGCTCGCCCGTCGTCGTGCCAAGGGCCGCAAGCGTCTCACTGTCTAGCAGCGATACACACATCTCGCATGAAGACTATTAAGTCTCGGCAAGATTTCGAGCATGTGTTCAGTCAGGGGCGTCGTTTCAATCACCCTCTGATTCGAATGACCATATGTGAATCGGTTGGCGAAGGCGACTCCGGAAGGGTCGCCTTCGTTGGTGCTAAGCGACTCGGTTGTGCCGTCGTGCGCAACCGATCTAAGCGTGTGATGCGCGAGGCCGCCCGCAGCTGCGGATTTCCCGTTGCGGGTTATGACATCATCTTGTTTGCAACTCCCAAGACGAGGGTTTCCTCGCCGCAGGAGATGGACAAGGCGTTGCGTTCGCTTATGAAGCGCGCCGGCGTTGCCGGGGAGGAGCGATGAGCAATCACGTTTTGCGACGTGTTGCCATCGCTCCTATTCGCATATATCAACAGGTTATTTCGCCCTTATTGCCTGACGCCTGCATTTATTACCCAACGTGCTCGCAATACGCCATCCAGGCGATTGAGAAGCACGGTGTTTTGAGAGGCTGCTGGCTTGCCGTGAGGCGCATCGCTCGCTGCAATCCCCTGCACGTCGGCGGTTATGACCCTGTGCCCTAGCGGGCACTCGCTATCGGAGGAAAACTTACATGTGGGATTGGATCGTTAACATCCTTTTCGAGCTGCTCAAGCTCATCCAGACCTTTGCGGTCGACTGGGGCCTGTCCATCATCATTCTGGTGGTCATCATCCGTCTGCTGCTGACGCCGCTTATGCTCAAGTCGACCAAGTCGACGGCTCGCATGCAGGTGCTGCAGCCCAAGATGCTCGAGATCCAGGAGCGCTATGCCGACGATCCCCAGCGTCAGGCCGAGGAGATGCAGAAGTTCTACAGCGAGAACAAGTTCAACCCCATGGCTGGCTGTCTGCCGCTGCTGATTCAGATGCCTATCCTGTTCGCCCTGTTTACATTGCTGCGCAACCTGCCGCAGTACTTTAACGACGGCACGTTCTCGTTCTTCAACATCCTGCCCGACCTGACCACCACGCCGAGCGCTTCCTTTGCCGATGGCTTTATGGTTGCACTGCCTGCGCTGGTTTGCCTGATCCTGTTTGCCGTCCTGACCCTGATTCCGCAGCTCTATATGTCGCGCAACCAGACCGGCCAGCAGGCTCAGAGCATGCGTATGATGGCCGTTGTCATGACGGTCATGATGCTTTGGATGGGCTGGAGCCTTCCCGTTGGTGTTCTGCTGTACTACGACGTCTCGTCTGCTTGGCAGGTTATCCAGCAGATTTTTGTGACGCAGAAGGTCATCGACAAGGCGAAGGCCGATGAGGAGGAGCGTCTTAAGAACGCGCCGCTGCAGGTTGAGGTCACTCGTCGAGAGAAGAAGCCGCGCCCGCACAAGAAGAAGTAGTCGGGATATCAATCTTATTTAGGTACCTAACTTTTGGAGTACGTTATGTCTGAAGAGATCATCGAGGATATGCTTGAGGAGGTTGCCCCGCAGGTCGCGGGCGATTATCCCGAGATTGCACAGCGCTACAAGGCTGGTGAAGAGCTGACCGATGAGGAGCTCGACACCATTGCCGATGTTGCGATTTCCATCCTGCGTTCCATCCTTTCGCACTTCGATGCCGCCAACTCTCCTATCGATGAGTATGAGGGCGACGAGGGTGAGCTGATTTTGGATGTAACGGCTCCCGACCTTGCTGTTCTCATTGGCCGTCATGGTCGCACCCTTGATGCCCTTCAGGTTATGTTCTCTTTGCTGGTGAGCCGCAAACTTGGCTTTAGGTATCCGGTTGTAGTGGACGTAGAGGGATACAAGAGCCGCCGTCAGGACAAGGTTGCCTCCATGGCTCAGTCTGCTGCCGAGCGTGCCATTCGCACTCATAAGAGTGTTTCGCTTCCGCCCATGAACGCCTACGAGCGTCGACTGGTTCACATTGCACTTCGTGGCAATGATGCCGTCGATACTCATTCTGAGGGTTCTGACCCTGATCGCCATGTGGTGATTGTTGCTCGATAATCTACTCGAGCTTATGCTAAGGGGACGTGGTTTCCACGTCCCCTTTTTTTGTCAAAAGTTCTCGATACACTGATTTTTGTCAGAAAGGAGCTTTCGTTGTTAGTACTTACTGATCAGCAGGCTGACGAGATGTTGAGTCGTCTAACTTCCTATTGTAAAGAGTATTCCTTGAGCGTAACTGTTGTTGAGCTGAGGAAATGTATTCAACATTTGGATTTGGTTCTGGAAACAAATAAGACAACCAATCTCACCCGTATTCTTAACGTAGAAGATGCTGCCGTACTTCATATCCTTGACTCACTTGTTTTGCTCCCCTTTATCAATAAGGCTCCTGAGGGAGCTTTGCTCGATATGGGAACAGGTGCAGGCTTCCCTGGTATTCCTTTAACCATAACCACGCATCGTAAAGCTACTTATATTGATTCTGTTGGCAAGAAGGTTGATGCTGTCAATTCTTTTATCCATGCTCTTGGATTGAAACATGCTCATGCGGTTCATGATCGTCTTGAAGAATATGCTCGAAGCCATAAGAAGCAGTTCTCTGTCGTAACCGCCCGCGCACTGGCCCCTCTACCGATTCTTGTTGAGTATGCGGCTCCGTACCTCAAGGATGGAGGGCTATTTGTTATAACCAAGGGCAATCCTTCGGATGAGGAGCTTGCTTCCGGCATATCAGCAGCTAAGATTTGCGGCTTCACTTTGCTTCTGAATGACGCAATCGATTTGCCTGAAGGCCTCGGTCACAGGGAGTTCATTGTTCTTAAGAAAAGTCATCCATCATCCGTTTCATTGCCTCGTGCAAATGGCATGGCAAAGAAGAATCCGCTTGCCTAGATGTTTCACGTGAAACATAATGGATACTAACAACTTGCAGTGTTTCACGTGAAACATGGCGGTTGATATCGAATCGGAATGTTTCACGTGAAACATCCTCCGTTTGACAGCTTTAATACACACCAGGAGGGACCGTGGGATTTCGCGACGTTAAGCGTTCTAAGAGCGCAAAAGACACGCGTATCATTGCAATCATCAATCAAAAAGGCGGCGTCGGTAAGTCAACGACGGCTGTAAACCTTGCAGCAGCACTGGGTGAGCAGGGTCGTAAGACGCTGATTGTCGATTTTGATCCACAGGGAAACAGCACCAGTGGATTCGGAATTGAAAAAGAAGAACTTGATCACTGCATCTATGATGCATTGTTGAATGATGTGCCGGCAGAATCGCTTGTTCTTGATACAAATTGCAAAAAGGTATTCGTAATTCCGGCTACAATTCAACTTGCAGGCGCGGAAATTGAGCTCGTAAGCGCAATTGCTCGTGAAACCCGCCTCAAAGATTTGCTTGAGCCGATTCAGGACGAGTTTGACTTTATTTTCATTGACTGTCCTCCTTCGCTCGGCCTGCTTACTATCAACGCTTTGACCGCAGCAGACAGCGTTTTGATTCCGATCCAGTGCGAATATTACGCACTCGAAGGCGTTACGAAGCTGCTTGAGTCAATGAAGATGGTCAAATCACGGCTGAACAAGGGCTTAGACACCTATGGTGTGCTTATGACCATGTATGACTCGCGTACTTCACTATCGAATCAGGTTGTTGAGGAGGTTCAATCGTACTTTGGTGATAAGGCGTTTAAGACGCTAATCCCCCGTACGGTTAAAATCTCCGAAGCTCCGTCTTTTGGAGAACCGGTAATTACCTATGCACCTCAAAATAAGGGTGCAAAAGCATATATGAACCTTGCAAAAGAGGTGATCAAGCGTGCCTAGTGTAAAGAAACGTGGCGGATTGGGACGTGGACTCAATGCTTTGGTCTCAGAGGCCGAGTATGAGACCGGCGGTTCGGCTGCATCGGCTTCAAATGGCGCATCTGAAACAAAACTACCTATTGAGGATATCGTTCCCAACCCTAATCAGCCGCGAATTCACTTTAACGAAACTGAACTTCGCGAGTTGAGCGAGTCAATCCAAGAACATGGCGTTTTGCAGCCGCTTTTGGTTCGCAAGCATGGAAACGGCTATGAGATCATCGCTGGTGAGCGTCGTTACCAGGCGTCAAAGCTTGCTGGCCTTGAAGAATTGCCAGTCATCATTAAAGAGGTAAATGATGATGAGATGCTGGCTCTTGCTCTTATCGAAAACCTTCAGCGTTCTGATCTGAATCCCGTCGAAGAGGCTAAGGGCTATCGCCAACTCATTGATGCCAGCGGGATGACCCAGGAGGCATTGTCGAAGGCAGTAAGCAAGTCACGCTCTGCAATTACAAACTCGCTGCGTCTTCTTGATCTCCCCGAAGTAGTTCAGCAGATGATTTTTGAGGGCAAACTTACTGCTGGTCATGCACGTGCGATTCTTGCAGTTCCCTATGAGGACGCGCGTATTCGACTTGCAGAGAAAGTTGTTACAGAGGGCCTTTCCGTAAGAGCGACAGAAAATCTTGCTCCGTTGTTTTCTGCCGGAGAGACACCTAAGACGCCAAGGCCTGCGACGCCTCAGTCTTTTAAAAAGGCCGCCCGTGTGCTTCGCCAGGTATTTAATACCAACGTGCGTGTGAAGAGCTCGCGTGGAAAGAATAAGATCGAGATTGAGTTTAAAGACGAGGAAGAGCTCTCTCGTATTCTTGGCGAAATGATTCAGTTTGATCAAGGAGGCCAAGATGAGGAATAAGATTTTAACAGCGATTGCATTGGCGACGACTGTCGCGGCTGGTGCCTTTGCTGGATATAAGATCGCGACAGACGATGAACTTAGAGGTCGTTTGCTTCGTGGCGCGCAAGATATCGTCGATACTTCCAAAAAGAAAATGGATGTTATGACAGAAGATGTTGCCATGCGTACTGCTCAGGTAACGAAGAATCCCAAGATTAATCAAGGCTGGGTCAGCAACCAATGGGAAAATGTAGGCTATTAGGTACCTAACAATTACTCAGCATATTCTAAGGGGTCCTTGTCTGATTCACGAGGCAAGGACCCCTTATTTTGACCGTAAAAATGGGACCAGCAGCGGCTGATTCAAAATTAAGGTTATTAAATGAAACGGCCACGGTTGCATATCCTGCAACCGTGGCCGTTCGATGTTTCACATGAAACGTTTTGGGGTGCGACTCCCCTATGCGTTCTTCTGAACTTTGAAGCGCTGCTTCAGCTGTCCGCAAGCGGCGTCAATATCGTTACCACGGGAGTTACGAATCGTGGTCTCGATGCCACGGGACTCAAGACGACGCTGAAGATCCTCAACCTTATGAATCGGCGACGGCTTGAGCGGGCTGCCCTCGATGTCGTTAAGCTGAATGAGGTTAACGTGGCACAGCGTTCCCTCGCAGAAGTCGCAGAGCGCCTGCATCTCGGGATTCGTATCGTTGACGCCTTCGATCATTGCATACTCATAGGTCGGGCGGCGGCCAGTCTTCTCGGTGTAGAGCTGAAGCGCTTCGTGAAGGCGAAGCAGCGTGTACTTCTTAACACCGGGCATGAGCTTATTGCGCGTCGACTGGATGGCGGAATGCAGTGAAACAGCAAGCGTGAACTGCTCGGGGATGTCGGCAAATTTGCGAATACCGGGAATAACGCCACTGGTAGAGACGGTGAGGTGACGAGCGCCGATACCGATGCCATCGGGGTCGTTGAGAATTCGCAGCGCCTTGAGAACCTCGTCGTAGTTGGCAAACGGCTCGCCCTGGCCCATGAAGACAACGCTTGTGGCACGCTCGCCAAAGTCGTTGGATACATGAAGTACCTGGTCGACAATCTCTTGAGCGGTCAGAGAACGCTTGAGGCCGTTGAGACCGGTAGCGCAGAAGGCACAGCCCATGCCACAGCCTGCCTGGGTGGAAACGCAGACGGAAAGCTTGTTACGACGGGGCATGCCGACAGTCTCGACGGAAATGCCGTCGTGGTATTCGAGCAGATACTTGCGCGAGCCATCTTTGGAAACTTGCTTGGTGAGTTCAGTCGGCGTGTCAAAGGCAAAAGCCTCTTTAAGCTGCTCGCGGAAAGCCTTGGGAAGGTTGGTCATATCGTCAAACGAACAAACGTTCTTCTCAAAGACCCATTCAATGAGCTGCTTCGCGCGGAAGGCGGGCTGGCCAAGTTCGGCCACGAGCTCGCGAATATCGTTTTGGCTCAAGTCGCGAATGTCCTGAGATTTAGTCCTGGGATTCATGGAAGCCTTTCGATTTTGGGGAAACGTAGAGGGTATCGCTACAATATGGTATCAGCTGCAGAAATTATAGAGGAGGAGTCTGCCCATGCCGGGTAAAAGCCTAGAGAACATGCACGTAGCGGTCTTGGCGGGCGGTCATTCCGCTGAGCGCGAGATCTCGCTCAATTCGGGAAAGAACGTCGTGGTGGCACTGAAGGAAGCCGGCTACACCTCGGTGGAGCTGCTCGACACGGCTGCCGATGACTTTATGGTAACCATGGCGACCGGCGGTTTCGACGTGGCATTTATCGCCATGCACGGCGCCGGCGGTGAGGATGGCGCCATGCAGGGCGCCATGGAGACCCTGGGTATCCCCTACACGGCCTCGGGCGTGCTTGCCAGCGCCTGCGGTGCCGACAAGGAGGTCTCTAAGCTCCTGTACGCCAAGGCGGGCATTCCCATTGCCCCCGGCCTTGCGCTCGAGGTGGGCGATGAAGTCGATATCGATCATATCGTCGAGGTTTGTGGCGAGCGCTGCTTTGTGAAGCCGGCCGTCAACGGTTCCAGCTATGGCATTTCCCTGGTCCATGAGCCCTCCGAGCTGCCCGCGGCAATCGCCAAGGCGTTTGAGTACGGCGACAAAGTGCTGGTCGAGAAGTGCATCGAGGGTATCGAGATCACCGTCGGCGTATACGGTGAAGATGACGTGCGCGCTCTGCCGATTGTCGAGATTCGCAAGCCCGAGGACTGTGAGTTCTACGATCTGGACGTGAAATATGTCGACCCTACGGACATCCATCGTATTCCGGCGCAGATTTCACCCGAGAATTACGCTCGCGCTCAGGAGCTTGCCTGTGCTGCTCACAAGGCCCTCGGTTGCCTGGGTATCTCGCGCAGCGACTTTATTGTGAGTGAGGACGGCCCCGTTATCCTCGAGACCAATACCATTCCCGGCATGACCGATACGTCGCTGTATCCGGATGAGATCCGCCACACCGACGACATGACGTTCCCGCAGGTCTGTGACAGCCTGATCCGTATGGGCCTTCGTCGAGCGGGCATTGCATGCTAATCGAGGACGCGGTTTCGTCAGGAACGCCGCAGTTTGTCATCGACTCCTATGCCACGCTTGCCGAACGCGCCAAAACGCAGTCCTTCGGCCTTATCGAGGAAGATGTGATTGTCCTCGATACCGAGACCACAGGTCTTTCGGTTCAGGACAACGAGCTGATCGAGATCTCGGCGGCCCGCCTTTCGGGCCGCGAGATCGTCGACCGCTTCGATACCTTCGTGCATCCCAAGCAGCTGATTCCCGCCGAGATTACCGAGCTCACGAGCATTACAAATGCCGATGTGGCAGATGCCCCGTCGGCCGTTGAGGCCGTCGCTGCTCTCGCTGATTTTGCCGGTGGTTGCCCGGTGATCGCACATAACGCCACGTTCGACCGCTCGTTTATCGAGTCGGTCAAAGGCGGCGTCAACGTGAGCGATATTTGGATCGATTCGCTGGCGCTGTCGCGCATCGCGCTTCCGCGCCTGGCCTCGCACAAGCTGTCTTTTATGGCCGATCTGTTTGGCTGTGACTCGGTATCACACCGTGCCAATGCCGACGTCGACGCCCTGTGTGGCGTATGGCGCGTGTTGCTCGTGGCGCTCACCGACTTGCCTCAGGGCCTCATGGCGCGCCTAGCCGACATGCATACGGATGTGCCTTGGTCCTATCGTCCTATCTTCTCATTCTTGGCGGGGCAGAACCCTGGTTCTATCTTCTCTCTCAGCGCCGCTCGCGCTGACGTTCTCAAGGCCGATCGCGCCGACGATCGGGTGGACGCCGACGAACTGCCGGTCCTCAAGATGCCGAGTCGTGAGGAGATTGAGGCAGACTATGCGCCGGGTGGCCTGGTCAATCGCATGTATCCCACCTACGAGCCGCGTGATGAGCAGATCGCGATGGCGCTCGAGGTCCGCGATGCGCTGGTCACGGGCACTCATCGTGTAATTGAGGCGGGCACGGGCGTCGGCAAATCGATGGCCTATCTGGTGCCTTTTGCCGAGGCAGCGCGCCGTAACAACATCACGGTTGGTATTGCGACCAAATCGAACAATCTTGCCGACCAGCTCATGTACCATGAGCTGCCAAAACTTGCCGAGCAACTGGACGGTGGTCTGTCATTTTGCGCTCTCAAGGGCTATGACCACTATCCGTGCCTGCGCAAGCTTGAGCGCATGAGCCGAGGCCAGGTCGAGATTACCACCAAGCGCGACCCGGCGGACACGCTCACGGCGGTCGCGGTCATTATGGCGTACGTCTGCCAATCAGCCGATGGCGACCTCGACTCGCTCGGCATTCGGTGGCGCAGCGTCAACCGCCCCGACTTTACGACGGCCTCGCGCGAGTGTGCTCGTCGCCTCTGCCCGTTTTTCCCTGATAAATGTTTGGTCCACGGCGCTCGCCGTCGTGCGGCGCATGCCGATGTGGTGGTCACCAACCATTCCCTGCTGTTCCGCAATGTCGCGGCCGAGGGCAGGATTTTACCTCCGATTCGTCATTGGGTAATCGACGAAGCCCATTCCATCGAGCGCGAGGCGCGCCGTCAGTGGGCGCGCGTGGTGTCGGCGGACGAATCACGCATTCTGTTTGAGCGCCTGGGTGGCTCGAGCGCCGGCGCGCTAAGCCAGGTTTCCCGTGATTTGGCAACCTCCGAGGGCTCTACGCTCTATCTGGGCCTTACTGCCAAGGCGACGTCGACGGTTGCGCGCGCGAGCATGGCAATCGCCGACGTGTTCGATGGCGTTCGCGAGCTCGGCCGTCGTGCGCGTGGGGGTTATGACAATGCCAATCTATGGATTGGCCCCGAGCTGCGCGAATCTGACGACTGGCATGATTTCTTACAGTCGGCCTACACTGGCATCGACGCATTGGAACAAGCTGACAAGAGCGTCGACGCGCTGGTGCAAGCCGTCGCCGCCGACAAGCCCGAGGTTGTTGTCGACCTGGGTGATATCTCGCGCCGCCTGCACGAGCTGGTCGAGAACCTCAAACTCATCATTGATGGCACCGATGAACACTACGTGTATTCGCTGCAGGTCAATCGCAGGCTGCGTGCCGGCGGAGAGTCGATGACCGCAGAGCGCATCGACATTGGCGAGGCCTTGGCAACCGAATGGCTGCCCGAGGTTCACACGGCTATCTTTGCCTCGGCGACCATGACGGTGTCCAAAAGCTTTGAACACTTTAACCACGCGGTCGGCCTCGATCGCATCGGTGCTTCAACATCCTCATCGCTGCACTTGGACTCGAGCTACGACTTCGATTCGAACATGGCTGTAGTCGTTGCGGGCGATATCCCCGATCCGCGCGATCGCGAGAGCTATCTTACGGCGCTCGAGCGCGTGCTGGTCGACGCCCATCTTGCCATGGGCGGATCGGTGCTCACACTGTTCACCAATCGGCGCGACATGGAAGACCTGTACGCCCGCGTTGAGCCCAAGATGGCCCGTGCGGGTCTGGAGCTCAACTGCCAGCAGCGCAACTCATCTCCTCGTCGCCTGCGCGATCGGTTTATCAACGAGCCGGCTTCATCGCTTTTTGCGCTTAAGGCCTTCTGGGAGGGATTCGACGCCAGCGGTGAGACGCTGCGCTGCGTCATCATTCCCAAGCTGCCGTTCTCGAGTCCCACGGACCCGCTCTCGTGCGAGCGCAACCTGCGCGAAGACCGCGCTTGGGCGCGCTATTCACTGCCCGAGGCGGTGCTCGAGGTCAAGCAGGCGGCCGGCCGCCTTATCCGCTCGTCGACCGATTGCGGCGTGCTGATTCTGGCCGACCCGCGCCTGGTGACGAAGGGCTACGGAAAGAAGTTCTTAACGTCGCTGCCCACGAGCTCCTACCAGCGCATCGAATCGGCGCAGATCGGGCACTATCTGCAACTGTGGCGCGCACGCCACGAGCGGCGGCGCTAAAGCGGACAGACGAGGGTTTTTGCCATATCGCACAGGCGCTTTGACAGGGCGGGGTCATCCAAGATACGGATGGCTCCGCCCGCTGCGATTACCTGGCTCAGTAGCCAACGCTCGGAGCCGTAATGCACGGTTACCGTTGCCGTGTCTGCCCCGCTGTGCTCGATTAGGGTGATGCCGGCCCAGTCCAGATGCTCCGCCATATCGAATGGCATCAAGAGCTTTGCGCTACGCTGCGTCCGGGCAAGGGAATCGTGGAGGGATGCGACGTCCGGTGCGTGAGACACGACGGATTCTTCCGTCAAGGTGAGTCCCTCGATTTTATCCATGCGATAGATGCGCTGCTCATCGACTGCGATGTCCCAGGCAATCAAGTATGTTTGGTCGCCGTTTGCCGTAATGCGCAAGGGGTCGACCAGACGCTCGCGTGGCCGTGCATCGTCCATCGAGCGATACGAGATGCGGCAGCGAACGCCGTCCTGAATGGCGCAGCTCAGCTGCTGCCAGTGCGACCCGTGGTTGACGGTGTCAAAGACGCGCTGGTTATAGCCGAGCTCTTCGGGCAGAAGGGCATGTCGAATCCGAGCTGCCGTCTGCGGCTCGATCCCCAACGATTCAAGTTCATGGTTGAGCACAGCGCCCTCGGCGGCACTCAGGCGCAACGGTAGCACGCGCCCGGCGTCACCAGTGAGGGCCACGCGCTCGCCGCGGCATTCGCAGATGATGCGCGCGCCCGATTCTCGGTCCGCGAGCGTCGAGACGATCTCGAGAATCTCGTCGAGCGACGCCCCCGTGATGTCAAAGCGGCTGCAAATCTCGGTTCGTGTCATGCCGCTCTCGCCGGCGGCGTAGAGGGCCTCCATGATGTCGATGGCGCGCGAGAGTCTCTGCTCGCTGGTGAGTTTACGCACGGGCATGCTCGTGCACCGTCCTTTCAATGAGGTGGTTCCACGCCTGCTTGAGCGATTTGGGGGCCATGGGCCTCATGCCGTCCATGGCGTGGGCCATGCAAAATGAGGCGGCGGCTTCAAGATCGCGCACGTCAACGGTCCAGGTCCATCCCGCATCGGTGTGTGCGAGCTCACCTCGCCCGCGCGTGAGGCCGTTGATCATATCGATCTGCGTCTGAGGACCGAACGAGAACGTGGCTGCAACGGGCGGTCGGTCGGCAAAATCGAATTCAAAGAACAGATAGTCGTTGAGATTGAAGTCTGCAGGGATGGCGTAGGCCTTCGAAGGACGCCAAGCGCGAACGATACGGTCGCAGCGGAATGTCCTGATGTCGTCGGTGGCATTGTCGAGGCCGCAGAAGTACGCCACGCCCTCGCGCTCGAACATGCCGTAGACGCAGACGGTACGTTCCTTCTGCTCGCCGCGTCCGTTCTGATATAAAAATCGCAGCGCGCATCGCTCGGCAAAGGCGCTCCATACCGCATCGACGGTGGGAGAGCGGCGGATCGGTGCTTCGTCCACCGCCGACATGCCGGTGAGGTAGGCAATTTTGGAGCGAATATCGGCAAGCGGCGCGGCAAAGGTGGAAGAGCCGGCCGCTAGCGTCTGGTCGATGGCGTTGAGTAGGATGTCGGCGTCGTCTGCGGTGATGAGGCCACCTGCTGCAAACGTGTGCTCGCGGTCGATTGTCCACGAGCTTTCCTCGGTCTCCTGCGCACCGGCGGGGCGAACCTCCTTGATTAAGATGCCACGCTCGAGCAGTTTGTCACGATCGCGCCGAAACTTGCGCTTATCCGAGTCGATGTTGCCCGAGCCATATCCCAGGTCAGAATCCAAGACAATCTGCTCGGTCGTCAGCGGTTCGGGGGAGCTGTTGAGCACAAAGAAAAGGTTGAGGATGCGCTGAGCCGTTTTATCGAAACTGGGCTCCGAACTTCCCTTTTTAATTGTCGCGGTCGCGTCGCTTGCCGTCATAGAGTCCTCGCATGAGAAGGTGGTTTGCTGCCATGATTTTAGTCCGATATGGAGATTAGGCTATATCCTTGTCCGCTCGGGGCGTTAAGATGGCCCGAATTCGGTCGTTTGCGCTCGCTCGGGGTATACTTTCGACTATATACGGTTCTAATGTGCATGCATTGGGCCTATTTGTCGGATTATGGATGTGGAGCGCACATGGCGAACACCCAGAACTATATTAACCACCTGCTGCAGAACACCGGCATTACGCCGGCATGCAGCGAAGAAGAGCGCTTGGCTGCCGAGGATATCGCTCAGATCTTCCGCAACCACGGCTTTGATCCCGAGGTTCAGGAGTTCAATGCCCCGGCGCCCGGTAGGTTGGCATTTGCCGTTACCGGTATTCTTGCGTTTGCCGGCGCCCTGCTGATGGGCATCGGCGGCGGTATCGGCTTGGTCGGCACCTTGCTGGCCATTGTCGGCGCCGTTCTTTACGTGCTCGAACGCACGGGCCACCCCGTGGTTTCGCGCCTGGGCAAGACGGGCGTGAGCCAAAATGTCATCGCCTACCACAAGGCCTCGGGTCCGCTCGCGTCTCCGCGCAACCGCCCGGTGGTCGTTGTCGCACACTACGACTCTCCCCGTGCTGAGCTGCTCGCCCGCGAGCCCTATGCTTCGTATCGTGCGCTCATCGCCAAGCTGTTGCCCGTTGCCACGGTTGCCCCTGCTGCCGTTGCCATCCTGCGTATCCTGCCGCTCCCCGGCGCGCTCAAGGTTCTGCTGTGGATTGTCGCGATCCTCGCTTCCCTCGTTGCACTTGTCAACGCGGCAAACATCATCTCTAACCGCCACATTCTTCCCTATACGTCCGGCGCGGTGTGCAACAAGTCTTCTGTCGCCGCTATGCTCGGCGTTATGGACAACGTTGCTCCCTTCCAGGGCGAAAACGAGTTTCCCGACGATGTTCCGTTCGATACCTATTTTGGGGAGCAAAAGCGTCGTGCCGAGGAAATGGCGCGCGCAGCGGCGGAGTATGCCGCGGCCCAGCAGCAAAACGACTACGGCAACACCATCGAGTATGAAGAGCCTACCTACGCCGAGGACGAGTTCGGTCAGCCGATTGCTCCCGACGCTCAAACCGAGCCCGAACAGGGCGAGGCTTTCGACGAGCAGATCGAGGGCTTTGAGGGTGCGTCTGCCGACGAGACGCTGATTGGCGCCATCGTGTCCGAGGACCAGAATCAGGCTGTCCAGGCCGAAGAGCCCAATGACGAGGTTCCCGCTGCCGAGCCGGCGGAGGAGCCTGCCGCGGCCGAGCCCAAGCTCTATCGCAATGCCGTCGGCAACATCCGCTTTGGTTCGGATGCCATCCGTGCGCTCGGAATGCTTCCCGAGTCCTGCACGCTCGATTACGAGGAGGGCGAGGAGCCGACGTTTGAGCCCGAGCCTGCCCCCGTCGTCACCGTGGATGATGAGTCTGCCGCGGTTACCGCTGCCGTTGCCGAGCCCGAGGCGGTGTCCGCGATTGATCCCGCGGCAGGACTGGACATTTTGGCTCCCGCCGCGCCGGCGCAAGACGTTGCGGACGAGTCTGACGACGATTACGTTGAACAGCCGAGGCGCGTGTCTTACGAGAGCGATACTGATTTCTCGGCCGAGATTCCCGCGGCAACGCCCCATGCCGATATTGCATCCGCGTTCTCTTCGATTGGCGCCAGCGCTTCCAGCTTCTTTAAGGGCGCGCTTGCAAAGGGCAAGAAATTTGTCGACGATTTCGAGGAGAAGCGCGCTGCCGCACGCGAGGCTGCCGAGCAGGAGGCTATCGCTCAGCAGCAGGCAGCCGAGGCGGCACGTGAGCTCGCGGCGCAAGAGTTCGAGCAGAACGAGGCTATGCAGTCCGTGCCCGTCGACGCCGCCGAAGCTACAACGTCCTTTGAGTCCCAGCAACTGGCGTCCGCGGATGTTGTTGAGGCGACGACGTCTTTCGAGGCCCAGCAGCACGTCGATAGCACCATGTCGTTTGATGCCGCGCGGTTCGATTCCACGATAACGTTTGAAAAGCAAGGCACCGCGATTGCCGAGCCCCTTCCTGCTTCCGATGAGCAGGACGACGCGGCAAACGATGACGAGCCCATTGATGCTGCCGAAATCCAAGATGCTGCCGAGGACGAGCCCGTCGAGGCCAACTCTGACGAAGAGCAGTACGCGGCAGCCGAGCAAGATGATTCGACCGAGGTCGAGCAGGAGGAAGTATCTGCGGTTTCCGAGACTCCCGAGACGGATGAGTCGAGGCCTTACTCCACGCAGATTTTCACCATGCCGACCCCGAGCGGTTCCGGTGCCACGGTTGCCGATGTTGCTCCCACCCAGGACGAAACAGTCGATTCCCTTATGGCCCAGATTTCCTCCCAGGCATCGCCGCGTCCGCAGATGAATGTTCCCGATCCGGCGTCGGCACCGTCGCCTGCACCTTCCTCGTCTCCGCTGGCTTCGGTCCCCGATCCGTCGCTGCCGTCTATGAAGCAGGCAAACGTTGCGTCTCGCACGTCGCTGTTCGACCTTCCCGATCCCTCTGCCCAGGTCAACGACCCCTTTGCTACTGCCCAGGGTCCCGAACCCACATCGGCACCCGTTGCGCCTCCTATGCCCGTTGCGTCGGGCGCGCAGCCGATCGAGACCATTTCGGCTCCCGCCCCGGCGGCACCCAAGTCTCGTAAGCGCGGCCTGGGTGGCCTGTTCGGTCGTAAAAAGAAAAACGAGCAGGATAGCATGAGCGACTGGCTGGGCGTCGAAGACGATTACGATGCCAAGAAGTCCGGTCGCGGTATCGGTTCGTGGGATAACTTCGAGGACGATAACGATGGCTGGAAGGGCGGCGCTACGTCTTCCGACGGCGCTTCTTCCGAAGATATGCTCTCGGCTGTCGCCTCTATGGGCGATGATGAGCTGCTCGGTCACGATATCTGGTTTGTGGCAACGGGCGCCTCGGATTGTGATGGCGCCGGTATGAAGGCCTTCTTGGCTTCGCATCGCGACAAGCTCCGCGGCGTATTCTTCATCAATCTTGAATCCGTCGGCGCCGGTAGGCTTTCGGTGGTGACGGTCGAGGGCGAACAGCAGCTGCTCAAGGGCGATCGCCGCATCATGAACCTGGTCAGCAAGGTGTGCAAGTCGTTCCATGTCGATTGTGGTGCGCTCGAGATGCCCTATGCCAAGACCGATGCCTATGCCGCGCTCGAGGCGAGCCGCCGAGCCCTCACCATCGCCGGCGTGGACGGCACGCGTCTGGCTTGCGCTCGTACCGAGGACGACCTGCCCCACAATGTCAACCCGACGAACATTGCCACGGTATCCGAGGTCGTGACCGAGGTTATCCGCCGTTCGTAGACGGAGCTCTAAGGAGTCAACGTGTTTTCGTATATTAAGCGCCATTGGCCTGTCTACGTGATTTTGACCTTGATTGCCATTGCGTTAGGATTTGGGGCTGCCTACATCGTGGGTGCAAAGGGCTCGACCCCCGCCTCCGCAATCAGCGAAGAGGTGGAGCAAGAACAGAGTACGGGTGCCGATGGGATTCCTGAGTCCGAGCAGGCAGTCGTTGATGGTGGATCTTCGTCTGCAGAGTAGATACGGCGATTTAAATGATTGAAAGCGGGCGAGCCGGGGGACTGGCTCGCCCGCTTTTTCATCGTGCTAGCGGTTCTTTGGGATCGACCTAAGGCGAGCGAACCATAGGGCTGCGGCACCCGAGGTCAGGAGCGCGGTGATGCAAGCGGCGATGGGAACTGATCCTGTTGCCGGTAGGTCCTGCGGTAGGGTACAGCGTTGAATGACGCTGTCCTCGTCATGTGACTCAAGTTTATCGCCGCCGCCGTTACGGCAAAGATCGACGCGCGCGCTGTTGGTGAGTGCGGTTTGGGACGTATAAGCCGACGTTGCCTGCATGTGTACGATTGCGCTCCGAGCGTCTGTGCCAAGGATTGCTTTGGCATCGTCAAGGTCGTCGTGCTCATCTTTGAGATCATCGCGGGTCCAAGAATCCGCATCGCTTCGAGTCGTAAAGTCGGCGGCTACCGCACCGTATTCAATTCGAATGCCCGTTACGACGGTATTGGATGCAAGGTCGAGTTCTTTCGCCTCGAGTGTGGTGGATTCCGTGGTCGAGATATCCGCCTTCCAGAGGTGCCAACCGTCGTAATCGACGAGGCGGCAATCCTCACCCAGGCTCTCTTTTACTTCGTCGGACTCAAGCCAAGGATTTTCGTGTCCATCGTCAAGTGTCGCGTTTGCCGGCTCATCGACGTCTGTCGAGTCCAACGGCGTCGTGCGATACCACACGTTGCACAGACCATTGAGGTCGCCGATGGCGACGGGGGTTTCAATTGAGACGAATCTCGCCGTATCGTCCTCGGCACACTCAAGATCATCGGTAATTGTGAACTCATCAACCCAGGTAGTTGAATCGTTTCGAGCGTCGATGGTATAGGAGAAAAGCCCATCCGTATTGGTTTGCATCGCGGCACGGTTTTTACCATCGCCGTTAGCCAACAGGCCCTTTTCGATAGGTTGGACAAGTTCCTGACGCTTGTCGACCTGCCCCTTGATCTCGATGGGCGCATCCTTCATCGCGACGGATTGGACTTCTCCCGTATCCTTTATTTCAAACGTTATCTCTTCGGCAAGGTCATAGGTCCGCGGAGACATCATTTCGCGCAACGAGTAGGTGCCGGGTGCAAGATGTTCGACGCGGTGTGGCTTGTCGGATGAGGTCCAGGAGTCTATTTCGGTTTTATCGGGACCATATAAGGTGAGCTGTGCGCCTTCCACTTCCTGCTCACCGCTTGCATCGACCTTGGAGATATCAACCTTGGTGTAATCGTCGGATACGTTAAGCCGTGCTTCTACAACGGGTGTTTTCTGGTCGGCATAAGTAAGGTCGACAATATGGGTTGTCCGATCGAGCAAGAAGCCTGCCGGCGCTTGAGTCTCGACAACCTCGTAGCGTGCGGTGCCAGATCCTAGTGGGAGGTTGTCCGCGCGTGCTTCTCCAGTTTCATCCGTCGTGACGGTAGCGACAGTCTCACCGTCGAGCGCGGCAATGCTACCGTCGGGGCGCACGATATCACCCGAGGCACGGATCTCAAAGACGGCGCCCGCGAGGCTGCTGCCGTCTATGGCATCGGTTTTAACGATCCTGATGTTTCCGGTCGCGGCGTGGTCATAATACGAGGCGATTGCAACGGGCGTTAGGTTCATGTCGGCGGGTATGTTTACCTCGATCTCTTCGCCGACAAGATAGGGCTCTTTGGCTGAGGTTTCGCGTACATAATAGGTGCCCGGCACGAGCGATTCGGGCAGTGTGACGGCCCCGGTCGCGTCAGTCGTAAAGGTGTCCATTACGTTATGTGCTGGATACCAGCAAGTTTGTGAGACAGGTTCGTGATTGCTGTCGAGTAGTTGGAAGGTGAATCCGGCTAGGGGAACAGAAGCGCCTGTTTGGGCATCGCGTTTTACAATCTGGAGATGCGTCGACAGAGCGTGGTTGTCCACGATATATTGAAGCTCGGCGCCGTCGGAAATCTGATTGGCCCCGACGGTCCATTCCCCTGCACGTTTAAAACCCTCGGGGACGGTTTCCGGAACCTCGCGAACGGTGTAGCCGGCGCGGTCGTATGGAATGGCTCCGTGGACACCGGCGGGTCGCTTGCCTGCGCCGAACCATGCTTCTGACTGATCTTTGGTGGAGGCAAAGCCATAGATGTTTGTGGTTAGCGTGCCAACAACCTGCTGAGAGCTGTTGCTGAAAACCTCAAAGACAACACCTCCTGCCGGCTGCTCCAGGCCGGATTGGTCGCTATTGCCGTAGTCCTTGAATTTGGAAATCTCAAGGTCAAACGCAATGGGGATATCGGAAACGCGCGATTCGATCTCGACCACGCCTGAATCACCGAGTTGGTCGGCTCCAACGGTATAGGACCAGCTGTCGTTGGCTGGCAGGTAGCCCTCGGGGGCTTTTGACTCATAGATGGTAAAGGTTCCTAGGGGGACATCGGTGAGGGTAGCCCGACCGCTTTCATCGGTTGTGAGGGTTTGCGCCCATCCGGGGGTGGATTGCGACACGCACGTGAACTCTGCTCCCGCGAGTGAAGCTCCAGCCTGGGGTCCGGCATTCGTCGCGGCATCGAGTTTTACGATACACAGGTTGATGGTGCCGGGCTGTTCATCAATGGCGACCTGTCCATCGTCATTCCCCGTGGTAAAGGCGATGCGATCACGACGGGGGAC
This sequence comes from Collinsella sp., assembly GCA_048201615.1. Lineage (GTDB taxonomy): Bacteria > Actinomycetota > Coriobacteriia > Coriobacteriales > Coriobacteriaceae > Collinsella. The sequence goes on along the minus strand of DBFBFY010000178.1, from coordinate 2,938 downwards.
ATAGCCGGCCGGCGCCTTCGTTTCAACTAGGTAGTATACCGTGTTGGGCAGAAGTGTTGCTTGTGCTCGACCGTTGCTGTCCATCTGGACGGTGCCGACACGCGCGTCGCTGGCGCTCTCAAAAATATCGAATGTTGCCCCATCAAACTGATAAGTATTGTTTCCACTGGTAATGGCGGCGTTTGCAGACTGCTTTTGGAAGGAAACAGAGACCGCCGGCAGTACATAGAGCATGTCTTGACGTCTGCTGCCGCCCGATACGGTTCCTAGATAGCGCCGCGCGCGGTGCGGGGCGGCTTTGATGCTTCCTGATTTTGCGCTGTCGTGGAGCCACCGCGCAGCCGCCACGACTTCATTGTCGGCGGTAAAGTGCCCACTCTTGGTTTTGCCCTGAGCGGTCGTGTAGGAGTAGGTGCCGTCGACATGGGTAGTGCCGTTGAGCATCCATACGGCAAGCTGGGTTGCGGCGCGGGCGCGATCGGGTGAAAGATGGTAGCCGCCAAACGACGTGGCGGTAGGATATCCGTGACAAACGATTGCCGCGAACTCGTCGTCGAGCCACACCCAGCCTTGATCAAAGTTGAGCCATGGGCCGCCCGGCTTGGTGGGGCCGGGGCGCTCCTGGTTCATGCAGTAGGCAATCGAGGCGTCTTGAGCTTCATACTTGCCGATGAAGAAAGGCCCACAATCATCGCTAATAGTGCGAAAGCCGAGCTGGTCGTAGCCATCGACGGCAAATGCGACTCCCGGTGCCAGGCAGCCGAAAAGCAGGAAGAGGAGCAGGAGCAGCGGACCTGTTGCGATTGCGCTGTGGACAGAGTGCGTGGGTGCGTTGGACATGGCTGCTCCTTATCCCTCGTGCGTCGCACGGGGAGGCTGCGACGCGTAGGATGAGGCTACCCCCGAGGTTCATGCGGGTAAGTACCGGAGCCTGACCAAAAGCTTGCCCAATTCCTGACAAATTGAGCTCAAATACAACAATCAAGCAAAAGTGCAGGTAGAAGATGGGGAGAACAGGAAGTCAAAGATCCTCGTCTCCACAATTGACGCGATTTTCAAACGAATCTCCACAGCTAAAACAAGCATCGCCACCCTTGTATCGAACAAGACAACCGCGTTATACTATCCCCCACATATGCGGGCATCGCCAAGTGGTAAGGCATCAGCTTCCCAAGCTGACACTCGCGGGTTCGAGTCCCGTTGCCCGCTCCAGTAAAAAGCACAAGCACGGCAGCGTTACGTTGCCGTGCTTTTTACTACCAAGCGCCGGGACTCGAACCCGCCAGGGTGCGAGCGTTAAGCAAACGCGAAGCGTTTGTAGCGAGCAGGCGAAGGCGCCGACAGGCGCCTGAAGCCGGTGCGGATTTGCGAAGCAAATACGCGGACGTCCCGTTGCCCGCTCCATCGAGTGCGGGAGACATGGGGACGGCCAATTCAACAAAGTCTTCCCCCGCGGCTTCGTGAGGCTGAGGGGCTCGCCTGAAGCCGGTGCGGATTTGCGAAGCAAATGCGCAGATGTCCCGTTGCTCGCTCCAATTCCAAAATGTTAGGTTAATGCCTGCTGCCCATACTTGCACCTGCGCACGGTACAATGGATGGGTTACGACCAACGTGCCAATAACCAAAAGGGAGCCGCTATGATCGATCGCTATACCCGCCCGGAGATGGGACACATTTTCTCCCTCGAGAACAAGTACGCCATTTGGCAGGAGATCGAGGTCTTGGCCTGCGAGGCCCAGGCGGAGCTCGGCAAGATCGGTATTTCCAAAGACGAGGCCCAGTGGATCCGCGACCATGCCAACTTTGAGAAGGCGAAGGTCGATGAGATCGAGGAAGTCACGCGCCACGACGTCATTGCCTTCCTGACCAACATGAAGGAGTACATCGATGCCGATGTTCCCGAGGGCGACCCCAAGCCCAGCCGCTGGGTTCACTATGGCATGACCAGCTCCGATCTGGGCGACACGGCCCTGTGCTACCAGCTCACCCAGGCCTGCGACCTGATCATCGAGGACGTCAAAAAACTCGGCGAGATCTGCAAGCGTCGCGCCTTTGAGGAGCGCAACACGCTCTGCGCCGGCCGTACTCATGGCATCCATGCCGAGCCGATGACCTTCGGCATGAAGTTTGGCTCTTGGGCCTGGGAGCTCAAGCGCGATCTGGATCGTCTTGAGGACGCCCGCAAGAATGTTGCCTTCGGTGCTATCTCGGGCGCTGTCGGCACGTACAGCTCCATCGAGCCGTTCGTCGAGGAGTACGTCTGCGAGCACCTGGGCCTGGTCCACGATCCCCTGTCCACGCAGGTCATCAGCCGCGATCACCATGCCTACCTTGCCGGCGTGCTTGCCACTACAGCGGCCACCTGTGAGCGCATCGCTACCGAGGTTCGCAATCTACAGAAGACCGATACGCTCGAGGCCGAGGAGCCGTTCCGTAAGGGCCAAAAGGGCAGCTCAGCCATGCCGCACAAGCGCAACCCCATCACCATGGAGAAAGTCTGCGGTCTGTCGCGCGTCGTGAAGTCCAACGCCCAGGTTGCCTTCGATAACGTCGCCCTGTGGCACGAGCGTGACATTTCGCACTCCTCTGCCGAGCGCGTCGCCCAGGCCGATAGCTTCATCGCGCTCGACCACATGTTCCAGTGCCTCATCCGCGTTATCGACGGCCTGCAGCTGTATCCCGCTCGCATGATGGCCAACCTCAATAAGACCCGCGGCCTCATCTTCTCCTCCAAGGTGCTGCTCGCCCTCGTCGACACGGGCATCACCCGCGAGGACGCGTACGCCATTGTGCAGGAGAACGCCATGGCAACCTGGCACGAGGTACAGGATTGTGTCTCCGGCCCCACCTTTAAGGAACGTCTCGAGGCCGACCCGCGCTGCACCGTCAGCCAGGAGAAGCTCGACGAGATTTTTGATCCGTGGGACTTCCTCACCCG
>DBFBFY010000177.1:0-7411 GCA_048201615.1 Collinsella sp. | reverse complement strand
CGGCGATGGTTTTATGTGGAGCGACCCTGAACCTGCAGGTGAGGAAACCCCTCTCATCTAAAATCGCTAAAATAAACGAGTTTTCGGTAAAAGGCTCAATATTCCCGCTGAGCGTTGTATCGCTGGGCGGGCCGCATACGCGTGCCGTTTGTATATGGATAGAAGATAGGGGAACTACATGCGCGTAGACAATCTGAGGAACATCGCCATCATCGCCCACGTCGACCACGGCAAGACGACGATGGTCGATAAGCTCCTGCGTGCCACGGACGCCTTCCGTGCCAACCAGCAGGTCGAGGACCGCGTCCTGGACTCTAACGACCAGGAGCGCGAGCGCGGCATCACGATTCTCGCCAAGAACATCTCTATCGAGTACAAGGACGTCAAGATCAACGTCATCGACACCCCGGGCCACGCCGACTTTGGCGGCGAGGTCGAGCGCGTGCTGCGTATGGCCGACGGCGCCCTGCTGCTGGTCGACGCCTTTGAGGGCCCCATGCCCCAGACCCGCTTCGTGCTGCGTCACGCTATCGACACCGGCCTCAAGATCATGATCGTCATCAACAAGATCGATCGTCCGGGCGCCAACCCCGAGAAGGCCTACAACGACTGCCTCGATCTTATGGCCGACCTGGGCGCCACCGACGACCAGCTTGAGTTCGCCATGGAGCACGTGGTCTACGCCAGCGCCATGAATGGCTTTGCCCGCCTTGACCCCAACGACGGCAACATGGACATGTATCCGCTGCTCGATATGATCATCGACGACATGCCCGCGCCCGAGGTTGACGAGAACGCCCCGCTGGCCATGCAGTGCGTGACCATCGACCACTCCAACTTCGTTGGCCGCATCGGCATCGGCCGCGTGTATTCTGGCACCATTCACCAGGGCGATCAGATCCTGGTTGTGAAGAACGACGGCTCCAGCGCCACCGCTACCGTCAAGCAGCTCTTTACCTTCGACTACCTGGGCCGCACCGAGTGCCAGGAAGTCGGCGCCGGTGACATCGCCGCCGTCGTGGGCATCGACCGCACCGACATCGGCGATGTCTACACCGATCCCGAGAACCCCGTCGAGCTCGAGCCCATCGAGATCGATCCGCCGACCCTGTCCATCGTCTTTGAGGCCTCGACCTCCCCGCTCGTCGGTCGCGACGGCGACATCGTGGGCGCCCGTCAGCTCAAGGAGCGCCTGTTCAACGAGGCCGAGAACAACGTGACCATGAAGATCGAGGAGCTCGAGGACAAGAGCGGCGTCGAGGTCTCGGGCCGCGGCATTCTGCATCTGTCCGTTCTGATGGAGTCCATGCGCCGCGAGGGCTTTGAGTTCCAGGTCGGCCGTCCCCGCGTTCTGTTTAAGAAGGACGAGAACGGCAACAAGATGGAGCCCGTCGAGCAGGCCGTCGTCGAGTGCCCGGACGAGTACTCGGGCAAGGTCGTTGAGGTCTTCGGTACCTCCGGCGGCATCATGACGAGTATGGATACCTCGGGCATCGTGACGCACCTCGAGTTTAAGATCCCGACCCGCGGCATCATGGGCCTTAAGAACCGCATCATGAACGTTACTCACGGCGAGGGCGTGTTCTACCACACCTTCCTGGAGTACGGCCCCTATGCCGGCGAGATCGGCAACCGCCAGAACGGCGCCATGATCTCCATGACCACCGAGAAAGCCGTTGCCTACGCTCTTGGCACGCTGCAGGAGCGCGGCCAGCTGTTCGTTGAGCCGGGTACCGAGTGCTACGAGGGCATGATCGTGGGCGAGCGCAGCAAGGCCGGCGACATGGTCGTCAACATCGCCCGTACCAAGAACCTGGGCAACCAGCGTTCCTCGACTTCCGATATCTCTGTCCAGCTGGTGCCGCCCCGCACCTTCTCGCTGGAGGAGGCGCTGGAATACATCGCTGACGACGAGCTGGTGGAGATCACTCCCAAGAACATCCGCCTGCGCAAGCGTCTGCTCAATGCTACCGACCGCAAGAAGGCCGCCGTCCGCGCCGGTCAGGTCAACAAATAAGTGCTGAGCTTTACAGCTTTGAACGAGAAAGGGCGCCGACCGCAATGGTCGGCGCCCTTTTTGGTGCAAGGGGGACGGGTTAGTTTGCACCGCAGCTGGGGCGACTATCCCTCCGATCGGCTTTCCAGCCAAAGTAAAGTTGTTTAAACATATACATAATTCCACTGAATATAGCCGGTATGATACAAAACTGTTAACAGATAAATATCAACTGGTATTAAATTAAAAGACCTATTGACCTGCGGTTTACATGATTGGTATCTATATTATATTTTATGCATTGTGGCATAGACGAACCGTCTTAGAAGGTGCTCCCCAATGGGTTCTTGCAATGCGCTAGGTAGGTTCTCGTTGATGTTGGGGCTTGTGTTCGATCCGACGATTCGCCGTATTCCACACTGTGTTGTAGGAATTAGGGGACAACTATGGACGCACACCGCTCACGGTCGCTGGGTATGGCGGCTCTGATTTTCATTTTGATTTGCCTCACCGCCGCAGTGTTTTACGGTGCGGCCCCCGTGCGCGCCGATGACGTTGCGAAGCCCGATCCGATTGCGATCGATGGGGATACGGCGACGGTTGATGTCAGGCTGTATACCGATGAGCACCATACTCAAAAGCTCGAGGATCCCGTAACGTCCACTTCGACGCTCTATGGAGCTTTCTCGGCACAATTCAAAGGCGGCAAGGCGCCTACGCCCGAGAAGAACATCGCTGTCTATAAGCTGCCCGACACCATTGTCGTTGACGACAACGACGGCGGCGACCTCATGGAGGGTTCGGAAGCCACTGCCGCCAAGGCTGGCACGTGGAAGATTAAGGACAATAAGGTCATCTTTGCGTTTGACAAAAACTGGCTTGCGTCAAACCCTGCGGAGATTTATGTCGGAGCCAATTTCTCGTTCGAGCTTGCAGACAAGGGCACCGGCTCAGGCGGCAACGCATCTGTCGTGTTCCCTGGTGTGGGAACGATCAAAATCCCTATCAAGGACGGCAAAGTCACGGGGACGAAGTCGGGGACCTTCTCCCAGGGCGCGGATGGCGTGGCCAAGGTTACCTGGACTGTTACGCTTACCGTAGAGTCGTATGCTACGGACGTTAGCTTCACTGATACGCTGGGCGACAACTTCGACTTTGTGAACGACAGTTTCAAGCTCGACGGCAAGAAGCTTGACTCCCAGCCGATGATCGACGGCCAGGTCGTAACCCTCGACAGCCTGGGCAACCTTTCCCGGGGCAACCACACGATCACGTACGATACGGTGCTGAAGAGCGGCGTTGCCGCGAACGGCGGCGATTTGATCAAAGCTGAGAATAAGGCAACGTGGAATTGGGCTGGCTCAAGCGACAGCGATAACAGAACAGCTACGGCTGAGCCTGTTACATTCGGCTATGACATGATCAAGAAGTCCAATGGCTCAGGCACGCCGTCGGACATCAAGTGGACGGTCAAGCTCAACCAAGGCAAGCTCAAGGCCGACATGAGCGGATACATGTTCACCGATAATCTGGACGGAAAACAGACGTATACGGGCAACTTTACGGTTTACAAAGGCGACTCGGAGGCGAGCGGAGTCAAGATTTGTGAAAGAAAACTTGAACCTAAGGATAATTTCTTTTCCTATACGTTCCCGAACAACCTTGAGGATAAGTACGCCACCTACTGCATCGTTTATCACACCAAGATGAACGATACGAGCTCGTACGACACCGTGCGCAACAGCGCGACCATCGAGCGCAAAGGTTCCGTTTCCGGTACGGATGATGGCAGTTTCACGCCGCAGCTGACGGGTGTTGTGCCGATCACCAAGAGGCTCGTGAGATACGATGAGGCGGCGACGACGGGCAGGGCGACGTGGGAGACGAAGGTCGCGCTGAAGGCGATCGTCAATGCGGCCCATCCAGGCGAGGTGACGGTGAAGGACACGTTTCAGTCGGCATGGTCGCAGAAACTTGGCGTCGACGAAAGCTCCATTACCATTAAAATCGGCAATACCGAGCTGGTTCCGGGCACCGACTGGAGACCAACGACCAGCTATCCGGGTAATGAAACAAAGAAAAACTACGACCTCAAAATCATCGTTACCGACAACGTGAAAGCCGCTCTCGAGAACGAGGACTACGCCGTTATCACCTACGACACCACATCAGAAGCGCTGTCGGGCTGGTACTCAAACTTCGCAGCGGTCGAAGCACCGGGCCTGAGACTACAGTGGCCGTTCACCGAACCCATCAAGTACGTTGTCAACCGAGAAACGATGCCCGCGGTCGAGAAGCCGGAAGCGGAGTCGAAGGTGTCTTGGGTTGAGAACTTCGATTGGCATACCGTTGACGGCTCGGATGAGAAGGGCGCCTGGATCGTCGACTGGACGGTGTATGCAAACCGCCAAAAGGGTAATAAGGGCGCAAATGGCGAGTTCGAATACTATGGAGCTGGAAAGCTGGGCGGGAAACCGCTGAATATCGTTGATAGCCTTCCGGATGGTATGAGCTATGTTGCGAATTCCGCAAAGTATACGCTCGTGCAGAACCCCTATGATAAACATACGGGGCTTCATCGCGGAGGCGAGGCCAAGGAGGTCGTTACGGGTCGGACGCTCGCCGCCGACAACGTCAGCCGCAACGGCAATACGGTCACCTTCTCCATCCCCACGACTGAGCTTGAAAGCTATGCCGGCTACGCAAAGCTCACGTACAAGACGGCGGTCAAGCGCGGTGGGCTCGATACCTCCACAAACGAGGTGAAGTTCACCAACAAGGCCAGCGCCGAGTCGGGAAGCAAGAAGTTCGAATCCGGCAGTGGCACCGTCACCATCAAGAACAACGTTATCAAAAAGACTGGTGAACAGGTCAGTAGTAGCAACCGCATTAAGTACACCGTTCTTGTTAACGAGTCTGCCGTTGCCCTTAAAAACGGCACCGACTTCCTTGAGCTCGTCGATACCATGGATGCCAAGTGCACGCTGGTGCCGTCGACGCTTAAGGTCTATGAGTGGGTGTATGGTGCCTGGTCACCGCTGGCTGATAAGGACTATTCGTCGAAGGTGGAGCAGGTCAAGGATGAAACTGGCTCGCGTACGAAGTTGACGCTTAAGGTACCCGACAAGAAATACCTCCAGGTCGAGTATGAGGTTATCCCGACCGGAAACCCTGGCAACAAGGTTCCTCTATCCAATACCGCCATGCTTACGGGTGTGAAGGACGGTTCTGCGACTGATGATCAAACATGGGAAATTAAAAAAGCTTCTGCCAGCGCAGGTGGCAACGGCTACGGCATCACGATGACCAAGTATGACGCCCAGCAGGTCGGTGCGACGCTCGAGCGTGCGGAGTTTACGCTCTACAGCGTGAATATGGACCAGGTTGCAACGGTGGGTATCGAGAATGCAAGGACTAAGTTTGAAGCCGCCCCCACCGACGCCAACGGCAAAATCTCGTTTGGCGCAGAAGACAAGGCGATGGTAAATTGCGTGCTTTACCAGCTCGTGGAGACGAAAGCGCCTGACGGCTATGCCGCGGCGGCGCCCACGTGGATCATGCTTAAGGGTAATGCTGACGATGAGGAGTATCAAACTGAGCTCAATAAAGCGAAGAGCATCGTCAAAGACTCCGAAATCATCGGCGATGACAAAAAGGACGAGATCTGGATCTACGACAATCGCCTAACGGGCTCTGCGGTTATTAAAGCAAAGAAAGTGCTTGAAGGTGGCACTTTCAAGGCGGGGTAGTTCTCGTTCGTGCTCAAGGACGCCGAGGGCAAGGTGCTCCAGACGGTGACCAATAATGACAAGGGAAATGTCTCCTTTGACGTCAAGTACAACAAGGCGGGAACCTATACCTACACCATCTCCGAGGTCGAGCCCGAGGGCGCCGTCGACCATGTTAAAGATCACATCACCTATGACAGGACCGTGTACAACGTCACGGTTAAGGTAACTAATGGCACGGACCAGCTCGACGCCCTAGTTACCTATAACGATGGCTCTCAGAATCCGCCGACCTTTACCAACAAGTACTCGACTACGCTACCTGAGGCGGGCGGGGCTGGCTTGACTATGACATATCTTGCCGGCGCTTCGCTGTTGTGTTTTGCCGCGACGTGGATGCATGCTCGTCGCCACCGTGGTCATGATCGAGATGGTCGCCGTGAGTAAACTGCACCGCCGCTTGTTGACCGTCATGATGGTGGCCATGACGACTATCCTCGCTTTTGCCGCGTCGCCCGAGACGGCCCGTGCTGCCGATGCCGGAGCCATCACGATTGGCGGCGACGTCGCGACGCAATACGATGCATACCAGCTCTTTTCGGCAACTGTTACCGATAAAGCCGGCTTCGATCAAAAGGTCGCGACGGACTTGGCGTGGGCGAGCGATGCAGCTCGTCAGGCTGTCCTTCCCGTTCTTTATGATGCGGGGTTTGATAGCTCGGCATCGACGGCGCAAGAGGCTGCCGAGTGGCTGAATGCCGACGGACATATGTCGACCGCTCTGGCGGCAAGGCTCGCCTGTGCGATTTGCAATGCAGGTGCCGCTTCTGTTCCCCTCAACGCGGGTATGGCGGCCGAGCTGCCCTGTGGCTACTGGCTCATCGTCGCGGACGACGCCACCATTTCCCAGGACGAGGCCGGCACCGCGCCGATCATGGCGCTGGTGGGCGGCAGCGCCGTCACCGTCAAGCCCAAGGCGGCGACGCCCAAGGTGTCCAAGCACGTGCTGGATGACAGCGCCGCCGCCTGGCAGAAGGCCGCCGACGCCACGATCGCCGACGACCTGTACTGGCGCCTCTCGGCCACGGTCCCGGCGGGCCTCACGGCCTACGACACCTATACGGTGCGGTTCGTCGACACCATGAGCGCGGGGCTCGACCCCTCCAAGGTGGCCGCGAGCATGCGCGTGTACGTGGCGGCGGGCGCGGACGGCGGCATCGACGCCGTCTCGGCCGGCAAGGACGGCCGCGCCGTCACCGAGCCCGCGAAGGGCTGGACCGACATCACGGCCCAGTGCGCCACCAAGGTAGCGGCCGACGGTAAGACCTTCACCGTGCGCACCGGCGACCTCATCGCCGCGCTCGGCGGGGTTGACGCCTTCACCGCGGGCGTCCGCGTGGTCGCCGTGTACAACGCGCCGCTCAACAGCGCGTGCAACCACGGCATCGCGAAGGGCAACCCCAACGAGGTCTACCTGCGCTACCCGCGCTCTCCCTTTGCCGACCAGTCCGGCGACGCCGGCTTCACCCGCACGCCGAGCGACGATGCGTGCGCCTACACCTGGGATCTCGCGCTCACCAAGCGCGGCAGCGACGGCGACAAGCCGCTTGCCGGGGCGGTCCTGAGCATCGCCGACGACCGCGGTCGCACACTGGCGGCCGACGGCACGTGGGATGCGGAGGGCAAG
>DBFBFY010000176.1:0-13197 GCA_048201615.1 Collinsella sp. | reverse complement strand
CGCCGTCGGCGTGCTCCTGGCGCCCTTTAAGACGAACCCCCGCCAGGTCGCGCTCGTAAGCTGGGCGGGCCTGCGCGGAGCAGCTTCGGTCGTGTTTAGCCTCTTTGCCGTGGTGGCCGGCGTTCCCGGCGGACACGACCTATTTGACCTGGTGTTTGTGATTGCCGTGTCGAGCATTGTGGTGCAGGGCTCGCTGCTGCCAGCGGTGGCGAAGAAGCTCGATATGATCGATGCGACCGGCGACGTGCGCCGCACCTTTAACGACTATCGCGACGAAGACGGCATGTCATTTGTAAAGCTCAAGGTGGGTGCTGGCCATCCGTTTGCCGAGCGCTCGCTCGCCGATATTGGCAGCGCGACGGACATGCTCGTGGTCCTGGTGCTGCGCGACGGGGCGCACCCGGTGCTGCCCAACGGCGATACCGTGATCCAGGAAGGCGATCTGCTGGTGATGGCCGCCCCAACGTTCGAAGAGCGTGCCGAGGTTACGCTGCGCGAGGTCACCGTAACCCCCCACGGTCGCCTGGCCGGCCAGCGTCTTCGCGATGTGCCGCAGGGCAAGCACCCCTTTATCGTGGTGATGCTCAAGCGCGACGGCCAAACGATCATCCCCGACGGCAACACCCTAATATACGCCGGCGACGAAGCCGTCATCGCCACGCTCGCGTCGTAGCGGGCAGGAGGTAGCTAATTTGCGACGAAGAGATCAAGCGCCTAGAAAGCCTCATGCCTTCGCTCGCAGATTTGGATTTGACTGAGGAGTAAAGCACCCCTCCCCCATGTAACCATCCTGTAAATCATAGCGGCGCACTCGGGTTTTGCTGTGATGCGGTCGCGCCTAGCGCTCCACTGTGCTAAAGTATCCCGAACGTTCAAACGACTACGAGGGAGACTAGAAGATGGCACGTGTGCACAACTTCTCAGCTGGCCCGGCCGCGCTGCCTACAAGCGTGCTCGCCGAGATCGCCGACGAGATGATGGACTACCGCGGTTGCGGCATGTCCGTGCTCGAGATGAGCCATCGATCTAGCATGTACCAGCAGATTATCGACGACGCCGAGGCAACCCTGCGCCGTCTGCTGAGCATCCCGGACAACTACCGTGTCCTGTTTTTACAGGGCGGTGCCACGCTGCAGTTTGCGGGCATCCCCATGAACCTCATGCACCGCGGCCGCGCCGGCTACATCGTGACCGGCAACTTTGCCAACAAGGCATACAAAGAAGCCGCCAAGTACGGTGAGGCCGTGTTGCTCGCGAGCTCCGAGGACACCAACTTCGACCGCATCCCCGACATGGCCGACATCAATGCGCGCATTGCCGCCGAGGCCGCAGGCGACGGGCTCGACTACGTCTACATCTGCCAGAACAACACCATCTTTGGCACCATGTACCACGAGCTGCCCAGTTGTGGCGATGTGCCGCTGGTCGCCGATGTCTCGAGCTGCTTCCTGTCGCAGCCGCTCGACGTTGAGCGCTACGGGCTCATTTACGCCGGAGCGCAGAAAAACGCCGGCGCCGCGGGCGTGACCGTGGCCATCGTGCGCGACGACCTCATCGCAGATGGCCCCGCCTTTGCGCAGACGCCGCAGTACCTGGACCTTAAGACCCAGGCCGCCAAGGGTTCCATGCTCAACACGCCCAACACCTTTGGCATCTACGTGTGCGGCAAGGTGTTCCGTTGGGTTGAGCAGACCGGCGGACTTGCCGCCATGGCCGAGCGCAACTGGACCAAGGCTAACCTACTCTACAACCTGCTCGAGCACAGCGAGCTGTTCCATGGCACCGCGCAGGCCGACAGTCGCTCCATCGCCAACGTCACCTTCCGCACCGACGAAGCCGAACTCGACGCGGCCTTTGTCGCAGGCGCGGCCGAGCACCAGATTCAAAACGTCAAGGGCCATCGCCTGGTGGGCGGTATGCGCGCCAGCGTCTACAACGCCGTGACCATGGAAGACGTGCAGGCACTGGCCTCGTACATGAAGGACTTCGAAGCGCAGCATAGTTTGAGCCCGCGATCTAACTAGCCCGCAGCACGCGGGCCGACCAGCCATCTCAAACCACCCTGTTTAGATTAAAACCTGCTAAGGAGTTTTTCATGCGCAAGATTAAGACCATCGACGACATCACCAAGGACGGCAAAGTCGAGTTTGGCGAGGGCTACGAATTTGTGAGCACCGCCGAAGAGGCCGACGCGATCCTGATGCGCTCGACCGACCTGCACGGCTACGGGCTGCCCGAGGGCATCCGCGCCATCGCCCGCTGCGGCGCCGGCGTCAACAACATCCCCGTCGAGGAGTACGCCAAGAAGGGCGTCGTCGTCTTTAACTCCCCCGGCGCCAACAGCAACGCCGTCAAGGAGCTCGTCCTGGGCATGCTGGTGCTCTCGAGCCGCGGCGTAGTGCAGTCGATGAACTGGGTGCGCAACAACGCCGATGACCCCGAGATTCAGGTCGATGCCGAGAAGGCCAAGAAGGCCTTTGTGGGCCGCGAGCTCAAGGGCAAGCGCATCGGCGTCATCGGCCTGGGCAACGTAGGCTCCAAGGTCGCCAACGCCTGCGTCGACCTGGGCATGGACGTTTACGGCTACGATCCGTTCATTTCCGTCGAGCACGCGTGGGTGCTGAGCCGCGAGGTGCAGCGCGTGGGCACGCTCGAGGACCTCTGCCGCGGCTGCGACTACCTCACCGTGCACGTGCCCAGCAAGGCCGACACCATCGGCATGATCAGCACCGAGCAGATTAACCTGCTGGCACCCGACGCTGTGCTCATCAACTACGCACGCGAGACCATCATTGACGAGGACGCCGTCGACGCCGCCCTGCGTGCAGGCAAGCTCAGCTGGTTTAGCTGCGACTTTGCCACTCCCAAGACCGTCAAGATGCCCAATACGTTTATCACCACGCACTCGGGCGCCGGCACCGGCGAGGCCGAGGCCAACTGCGCAGACATGGCCATCAGCGAGCTCAAGGATTACCTGGAGAACGGCAACATCGCGCACAGCGTCAACTACCCCGCCTGCAGCATGGGCAAGGCGCGCGCCGCAAGCCGCATTGCCTGCCTGCACGCCAACGTGCCCAACATGATCGGCCAGATCACGGCCATCCTGGCCAAGGACAACGCCAACGTGCAGCGTATGACCAACGAGTCCGCCGGCGAGAACGCCTACACCATGTTCGACACCGATGAGCACCTGGACAGCAGCACCATCGAGGCGCTCAAGCAGATTCCGTCGATGTATCGCGTGCGCGTGATCAAATAGCGCCGGCTGATCTGACGGGCAGTTCCCCCATGTGGCCTGCCCGTCACTGACATTGAATGCCAACGGGGGCGCCTTTCGCACGAGAGGCGCCCCCGTTTTTGTGAGCACTCCATTAAATGCACTGAGCCGCTTCTTGGCATACAATCTGTATGTTGACCTAACTATTTGTGAGGTGCCTATGGTTGATACAGATTTTGCTTGGCGGCTTACGCAAGGGCTCGTGCGGATCGACAGTTCCGACCCAGGTGCGTATGAGGGCGAGATTGAACGCTATATCAAAGCGTTGGTTGAGGAACGGTTAGCGCAGCTGAGCCATCCGGTACTCGATGCCGTGCAAATTGCAGAGCTCGAAGTACTCCCCGGGCGCCGCAACCTTATGGTCACCGTGCCGGGAGTGAGCGACGAGCCGCGACTCGTCTATATCTGCCATATGGACACAGTCACCTTGGGCGACGGCTGGGACGCGGACATTACGCCGCTCGGGGCGGTCGTGCGCGACGGCAAGCTCTACGGCCGTGGCGCCTGCGACATGAAGGGTGGCCTGGCCTGCGCCATTGCCGCACTGGTCCATACGCTCGAGCGCGTGGCGGCGAATGGCGCGTTGCCCCGCCGCGACTTTTCGCTCATCTGCTCGGTCGACGAGGAAGACTTTATGCGCGGCTCAGAGACCGCGATCGATGCTGGCTGGGTCGGCTCGCATGAATGGGTGCTGGACACCGAGCCCACCGACGGACAGATCCAGGTGGCGCACAAGGGGCGTACGTGGTTCGAGATTGAAATGGCTGGCGTGACGGCACATGCGAGCCAGCCCTGGAAGGGCGCGGATGCCGTCGCCGCCATGGCCGAGGTCGTGTGTTCGCTCCGTCGCGCGTTTGCGGCGCTGCCCGCGCACGATGAGCTGGGGCCTTCGACCATCACGTTTGGCCAAATCGAGGGCGGATATCGCCCCTATGTCGCGCCCGACCGCGCCAAAGTCTGGGTCGACATGCGCCTGACCCCGCCGACCGATACGGCAGCCGCGACGCGCATGGTAGAGCAGGCCATCGCCGTCGCCGAAGCCGCCGTTCCCGGTTGCCATGGCAGCTACACCGTGACGGGCGACCGCCCCGCCATCGAGCGCGACCCGAACTCTCCCCTTCTTGCAGCGCTCAAGCGTGCCGCCGATAACGTGACGGACGCGGACACGACCGTCGGCTTCTTTACCGGCTACACCGACACCGCCGTCATTGCCGGCAAGACAGGTAACCGCAATTGCATGAGCTACGGTCCCGGGTCGCTCGCGCTCGCGCACAAGCCCAACGAATATGTGCCCCACGCCGATATCGTTCGCTGCCAGAGCGTGCTGATCGCGCTCGCCGACAACATACTCTGGGGCGCGGATAGCCAAGTTGGGGCATAATAAGCCGCGAATAAACCGACTCGCGCGTAAGGACCGCCCATGAAAGCACTTCCGTTTCCCTGCATCCGCCCGGCTCAGGACCGCGTGCTCGAGGCGCTGCCCGCAATGGGCAGCATCCTGAGCGGCAACGATGCTCTGCGCGGAGCCATTGCCGATGGCCTGATGCTCAAGGACCCGGGTGCGGCGTATTACGTGTACGAATGCTCGGGCGAGCCGGGACGTGTGACGGGTGTCGTGGCGATCTGCCCGGTTGGTGCGCTGGCGGGCGGCGACGCGGTTGCCGCCGATACGACCGCCGCTGCGCGCGCAATCGCCGACCTCAAGGTACAGCCCCGTCCCGTAACGCTTGTCTACGAAGCCTCTCCCGTCATGGATATCATCCTCGGCGCCGCAAAAGAGGGCGCTTCACTCTATGCCGTCACCGACCCCGCCGGCATTACGCACCGCGTGTGGGAGGTCAAGCGCGAGGACGCCGTCGGGGCCATCCGCGCCATGCTCGACCAGGCGCCGGAGCCGGCACTGGCCGACGACCCTGCCTACGCTGTCGCACTAGTCGAGGCATCACAGCTCCTGGCCGACGATGCACGTGCCGCCGGCACCTACACGGGCAAAGAGCCGTTCAACTTTGCCGTAGCTGCGCTCTTCCCCGCCGCGCAGGTCAGCGGCGGCGCGGCGCAGGTTCCGACGGGTCTGCTCACGCACCAGGTCGCGCGGTTCTAGCAAGACCAGACCGTCCAGCACAAAAATCGGCAGCCCAACAAACAGGGGGCGGAGATGCAGCAGGTACATGCATCTCCGCCCCTTTTGCGTCGAGAAGTTATGCCGACGACCCGTGCCGCCGCGCTCGCGTTATCCGCGCTGCGGACCCGCAGTAGCCACGAGCGGTTCAAGCCCCAGCTCGCGCGCGTAGTCTTCCTGCGTAAAGACTTCGACCAGTTCAAACGTATCGGCCGCATCGTCAAACGCAAAATGCAGCACTGAGCAGTTGCCCGGCACGCGTTCGCGCTCGTCGGCCGCCGCGCCCCGCACGTGGTCCAAAAACTCCTTGATAGCCGAACCGTGGCTCACCGCGAGCACGCACTCGTGGTCCGGACGTCGCATAAGATCGGTTATCGTCGCCGCCATGCGCTCGCGCACCTGCATCTGGCCCTCGCCGCCAAACTGGCGATAGAAGTCGCGCCACGGGCGCTCGGGCATGAGCATCACGCGCTCGGCCTCAAAGTCACCAAAGAACCACTCACGCAGGCCGTCCAGGCGCTCGTACGCCAAGCCCGGCCACAAGTTGGCGATAGTCTGCTCGGTGCGATGAAGCGTGGAGGTGTAGGCATGATCGGGCTCAATGCCGCGCGCACGTAAAAACATGCCGGCGCGCGCCGCCTGGTCGCAGCCCAACTGCGTAAGCGGCGAGTCACTCCACCCCTGAATGATACGCTTGAGGTTGAATATCGTCTGTCCATGACGGACCAGATACAGATCTTTATTCATAGGGGTCCTTTCGTTCGTTACCAATCAAGGAGCGAAAACGCCCCGTCGCAATAGCCAAAATGAAGCACGGCGCCGTTGTCGGGTAGCTCCCCCTCGCCAGTCACGTACTCAAGAAACTCCTGGCAGGCTGAGCCGTGGGAAACCGCCAGCACGCAGTCGTGCTGCGGCCTGGCCATGATGCGGGACAGCGCCGCGACCATGCGCGACTGAAGCTCACTTTCCGACTCGCCACCAAAGGCAACCGGATAATCACCCCAGGGCTGCGGCGGCATCTCGCGATTTGATGTGCCCTCCAGCGAGCCAAAATGCCACTCACGCAGGTCATCGACCAGCTCTATGGAACGGCCCTCGCCAACGATAAGCTCGGCCGTATGCCGCGCCCGGCCCAACGGCGAGGAATACACATGATCAAAGGCCACGCCACGCGCCGCAAACGCCGTACGCGCCGTCAGCGCCTGCTCGCGCCCGCGCGCCGTAAGCGACGAATCGTGCCAGCCCTGCAAAATGCTCTGCACATTGAGCTCAGTCTGCCCATGCCGAACCAAATACAGATCTGCCACACACCCTCCCCTCGTACCACCACAAAGGGGACAGGCACCTTTGTGGTGGTTTACCGCCGGATCACACCGCGGTGACACTCAACTACACCAGCACGTCGGCGAGCGAACGCTTGGGTACGTGGTGCACCTGCGCCTCGTCGCGCCAATAATTGATGGAGCCGTCGGGGTTGGAATCGATCGCATCGATCACCTGTGTCTCGGCCGGAACGCCAAACGCCATGATCAGCTTGAGCTCATATTTGTCGTTATCGAGCCCCATGGCATCGATCGCGCGGGGCGTAAAGGCCTTGAACATGCAGGCTGCCACCTCGGGCGTGGCGCTGCGGGCGGCGAGCATCATCGTCTGCGCGGCAATGCCCGTGTCGGCCTCGGTAATGGGAGCGGCGGGCTTACCCGGAACGGCGCGCTCGGCCAAAATCGCGATGTAGCCGGTCGGGCGCTCACCCTCGGCAGGACCCGGCCAATCCTTAAGCGCACCGGCCCATGCAAGCTCATCAAATACGCGCGCGCAATCCACGGCACCGCTCACCACATGAAAACGCAGACGCTGAGCATTGGCGCCGCAGGGAGTCAGGTGAGCCAGCTCTGCCAGCTCGAGCAAAAACTCACGCGGCACGCGCATGGACTCGTCAAAACGGCGGCACGTACGGGCACGACGGACCAGCGCATCAAACGCTTCCAAGCCGAGCTTTTCGCAACCCTGCTCTGCCATCGATTCGACACTCGACGGCGCCTCGGGAACTGCTTCGTTCATAGGGACCCCCAATACAAGCCAATTGTCCTTAGGAAAATCTAACCTAAAACGTAGGCAATAACGAACAGGGCTGCAATGTTCTACACCTGTTGAATAGAAAATCGCAACGTGGGGAACAACGGAAACAATTCGGGGCCTTTGGGTTACGTTTCGCCCTCTCCGACCCATACGCCAGCGCCTTTAGGCGATACTGGTTGTAACGATCAAGGCTTACGCCGCACGGAAAGGAGACATTATGGGCATCTTTAAGAACGATGACCAAAAATCGAGCCAGTTTGGATTTGACGAGAAAAGCATGGCGGGCAAAGCCGTCAAGGCCGTGCGCTGGATTTACGCCATCACGGGCGTCTTAGCGCTCATTGCTGGTATCGCGCTGCTTTTTGCACCCGCCAAGTCCCTCGTCTTTTTGACGACTGTCCTGGGTTTTTACTTTGTAATCACTGCTGCCATCAGGCTGTTCACTGCCATTTTTGAGCCGCTGCTGCCCACCGGCTGGCGCGTGACGAGCATCATCTCCAACCTACTCATTATCTTGGGCGGCGCCATAATCCTGCGCAACCAGGCCTTCTCGACCGCGACGCTCACCACGATGGTGGTTATCGTGGCCGGCTTTGGCTGGATTGTCGAAGGTGTCATGTCCATTCTGGAGTCCGAGCTTTCGTCCAACCGCGCCCTCGCCATCCTGAGCGGCGCACTCTCCATCATCGCCGGCATGTTCGTGTTTATCTATCCGCTGTGGTCGGCCAAGATGCTCGTCAGCTTTAGCGGCGCCGCACTGCTGGTGTTTGGCGTAACGCTGATTGTTCGTGCTATTCAATTTGGCAATCTGGTGCACTAGATGCCACGAACGCTCTTTATGGATGCAGACGCCTGCCCGGTCACGCGCGAGTCGATTGACTGCGCGCGGCGGGCGGGCGTCGCCGTTGTTATCGCCGGCAACAGCACGCAAAACCTAGAACGGCACATTCGCCGCGACGACCCGCGCGATGCTGAGCACGCGCGACGCGGATTTTGGGTCACGACGCTCGATGTGAGCGTTGGCGCCGACAGCGCCGACTTTGCCATTGTCGAACGCCTGCAGGCGGGCGACGTAGTCGTGACGCAGGACATTGGCTTGGCGAGCATGGTGCTCGGGCGCGATGCCGCCGCCATCGGCGTGCGCGGGCGCGTCTACGATAAGGCGACCATCGACATGCAACTGTTTATTCGCCACGAGGAAAAGAAGGTGCGCCGCGCCGGCGGTCGCACTCGCGGTCCGGCGGCATTTACCAGCGAAGACCGGGCCCGCTTTAAGCGCAACCTCACCGAGCTGCTGCACTAACCAAGGTAGATTTTTGGGACATGCCCGGAAATCTGCTTTTTTGCTTTGGGCGGTATGAGCGCTCAAAATCCATGGCTCAACAAAAAACGGGCTTCAAAATGCCATGCGTCGCCGCATTGTGCAGGCGCCGAGCATGGCTATTTTGAAGCCCGTTTTGTTAGGCCCACTTAGAGGCCGAAGGCGGATAGGATGAGGCCCCAGCCGGCACCGATGACGTACATCATGATCAGGAACAGGACGTTTTCGCGGGCGCTGCGGTTGGTGCGGAACAGCACCAGGTAGCCCACGCCGGCGGAAATGAGCGTGCCGGCGAGCATCGGCGCCAGCTGTAGCGCGCCCTCCAGGTACAGTTGCGTGATGACGACGCTGGCCGAGCAGTTGGGAATCAGGCCGACAAGCGCCGAGCCCAGGACCGCAAGCGTCTCGTTGCCGCGCAGGAACTGCTCGATCGCCGACTCGCCAAAGGTCTCGAGCACGGCGACCAGAATCAGCGTCACCAGGAAAATGAATACCGACACCTGCACGGTATGCGAGATCGCGCTGCGGATGATCGACACGATGGGCGCGCCCTCGTAGGAGTGGCTGTGGTCGTGGTGGCGCTCGTGCTCGTCCGCGTGACCATGATCGTGGCTGTGGTCGTGCCCGTGCTCGTCCTCATCCTCGTCACAGCCGCAATGATCGCGTTCGCACAGCTCGTGGATGTGATCAGCACTTACGCCCGCCTCGGCCACTTCATCAATGATGTCGCCCCCGGTATGGTCGTCGTGCGCGCAGTTCACATGAGCCGGATTGGCAGCGGTCCCCAGCACGGTACGGCGAATCGCCGCATGCGCGCGGGCATTACGACGAAGGCCGCGGATAGCCGCATCCACGATAAAGCCCGTGACCAGCGCGATCAGCGCCTTCGAGGCGAGCAACATCGCCATGGTCTGCACGGGAACTTGCTCGGCGAGCAACAGCGGCAGCATCTCATCGGAGGTCGAAAGGAACACCGCCACCAACGTGCCCAAGGTCACGACACGACCGGCGTACAGCGTTGCCGCCATTGCCGAAAAGCCGCACTGCGGCACCATGCCCAGCAACGAGCCAACCACGGGACCCGCGGCGCCGGCGCGCTTGATGGCGCCGTTAACGCTGTCGCCCGCGACGTGCTCCAGGGTCTCGAGGGCCAAATATGTCACCAATAAGAACGGTACCAGCGAAAGCGTGTCCTTGCCGGCGTCGAGCAGAATATCAATCAGCAAATCCATGACGGATGGAACCTTTCGTGTCTTTCGGCAGCATTGTAAAAGTCCTAGCGGTCAACTAGGGTATTGTAGTTGTCCTAGGCGCGATGCCAATAGTTGCCCATGGTAAACTATCATCTCGCCACATCTTAATGACACTGAGCCGCACGACGCGGCCCATCCAAGGAGCAGTTGTATGAACGTTTCACAAGCACTCGAATACGAGCGCCAGCCGTTTATTCCCATGTTTATCTATGGCGATCACGGCGCCATGGAATCCGAGCGCCAGAAGGGCGAGGAGGCCCTTAAGGTGCTCGAAACCGAGTACTTTACCGCCGAGGGCGACCCCAGCTTCGACTTTGCCACCGTGCGCGACCTGGCTGACCGCAACCGCGACCTGTGCGACCAAATTGGCGAGGCACGCCTGCGCAACGTGACGCCCGCGACGCTTTCGCGCGGCCTGTCCGATGCCGACACCTGCGCCGCCATCGGCAAGATGCAAAAGCGTACCGCTGCGTCCGTCATGCGCGAAATCCGCGGCGACCGCGACGCGCTCGGCGTGGCGTACGCCCGCAAGCCTATCCAGGGCACGGTGCTCGGCATCGACATCGAGACCACCGGACGTGCGCCCGAGCGCGGCTACATTATCAACGTGGGCTGGGAGATCATGGAGCTCACCAGCGACGCCGTCCCGCACGACGCCGAGGCACACTACTGCGGCCTGCCCGATATCTACCGCGGCGAGGATGTGCCGTTGTCGAATATCCACCACATCACCTGGGACGACATCGACGGAAAGGAGCCGTTCCGCGAGAACAAGGAGCTGCAGAAGCAGCTGCTCAAGCTCATGAAGAAGTACCCGTACATGGCACACAACGCCGCGTTTGAGGACAGCTGGTTCAAGATTCACCTGGACGGTTACGCCGAGGCGCGTCGTGCCGGCAAGATTATCGTCATCGACTCGCGCCAGATCTGCCGCAGCCTGGATGCCGACGTCCGCTCGCTCCCCCGCGAATCCGCCCCCGCCGCGCTCGAGAACTGGGCGCGCCGCCGTGGAACCCTCGCCGCCGACGCCAACGAGCAGCATCTGGGCCTGGACGACACCGACCTCATGCTCCGCACCGTCCAAGCCGAGTTCAACCTCAAGAACCTATTCGCCAAGTAGAAACGCCTGCGACAAACCCCGGCGTAGATCACGAGCGGTCTCGCAGCGGGAAACCCCGCAGTGGGGCCGCCCTACGTTCCACAGATAGATTTGCCATCACAAATTCTGAACACTCATTGCGAACGATTTCGGCCAATTCCCGACACGTAATTCGTTGTCGGATGGTGATGCATCACTATCAAATGTGCAGCAATTGAGTATTTCTATGCTATAGCCGAGCTGCGAAAACGTTTATTTAGGGCATACCAACTCATAATTGCGTCAAGCTTTTGGACAGCATTTGGTTAGACCTCTAAAACGGCTTTTCCACTCAGCGCCGTCAACACGGCATTAGCTGACACGATATATACCATGAGTATCGTATTGTCACATACCACTGCAAAAGCGGTCTACCAGGCCGCGCATTCGGTGTCTGCGAAAGGCATCGAGTCCTGTAACCCTACCGCGATTTACGGATCATGTCCCACCGGAACGCTCCTTGACGCAGCCGCAGAATGGCTCACCAAACATGATGTTTCCCTCGACGCAAATGATTCCCTCGAGGTGATGGTGTTTGATCGCAGGAATGCGCGCTATGCAATGAACTGTCAATGCCACGTTTCGTCAAAACGATTCTCGAACTCACGCTTTATAGAGCTCAAAGATGGCATCTTCATTGTTAGCGTTGAGCTTTGCGCACTTCAGGCCGCCACCTATCTCCCTTTTCGCGAACTGGTGGAGTACTACTTTGAATTGTGCAGCGCTTACTCCCTTGGAACCGACTCTTCCACCTCCTATACCGAGCGTTTCGCGCTCACCTCGACCGAGAGGTTAAAGCAGTTCTTTAATTCCATTACCAGATGCGACGGTCTGGCCCTTGCCCGAAAGGCGATCCAATGTGTGCGCGACGGATGCCGGTCTCCCATGGAAACGGCATTTGTCATGATGCTAACGCTGCCCAAAAGCGAAGGAGGGCTTGGTATTAAGGGAATTGAGACCGATTACGAGGTGCAGGTCACCACTGCCGCAAAGAATCTCACGAGACGCAAAAAGTTCTTTATGGATGCGTATCTAAAGAAATCTCGCACAGACATTGAATACAACGGTTTTTATCATGACGCGGAAGAAGACCGCGCCATCGATGAGGAGCGCAAGAATGCACTTGCGTCCATGGGGTACGGAATCATCACCGTCAGCCGTTATTCCTTTATGCATGCCAGCTCTTTTGTTAGGGTCATGGAAGCAATCCAGCGGAAAGAGGGCGTACGCCCCTCGCGTCTGCCAAAAGACTTTCAAATCATGCAAGAGGACCTGAGACAGTTTGTGCTCAGAAGGTTTATAGAAGAGAAAAAGCGAATTCAGAAGCAGCTTCGCCAGGATTCCGAAGAGCGTCAACGAATCGACCTCGAAAAAGCAACGCTCGAAGGCATCACGCTGGATGACCCGACAATTAATGAAGTTCCGGCAATCGATGACATGCAGACTGTCGAATCCGACAGCCCATCATTTGCCCAAACAAGCAGCCTCGCGCCCGAGGGCAGGGTCTTCGGGGCCGGAGACTAGGCCGGCTAACAAGGTGGGTACCCTAGCGACGTGCAAAATTGCGAGTATTCAGCAGGGTCGGGTGTCTATCACCCTCGAGTGGATCCAAATGTGAAGCGAAATCACTCTTGCGTGAGAGCGTTAGGCAACATTTGAGGAAGAACTCATCGGATTAACACCCTAAGATAACTCTTGAACTGCATTATATGACCTGCAATAAATTAGCGGACCCCCTATAGTTGCAGAATACTCCATTTTTTGCACGGCACGAGGGTACCCACCTTGGCATCGACTATCAAAAAACGCTCAGTCCGGGATCTCGTCCACTATTCCCCATCATTTTGTACAACGAATTACCTGAACGTCATTGACATATGAACATGCACTCATATAATCGAAAGTAAATTATATGAGCGCATGTTCATATGAAAGGATATTGCAATGAGCATCCGCGTTGATGAAACGAAACTCGACATCGAGGCCACCGAACCCGCGATCCCGACCACC
>DBFBFY010000175.1:0-4971 GCA_048201615.1 Collinsella sp. | reverse complement strand
TGGGCCGTCGCCTGCAAGACCCGCTGGCAGAGCTCGTCAAGATTCCGCCCCAGTCTATCGGCGTGGGCCAGTACCAGCACGACCTTGACCAGGCCGAGCTCTCGCGCACTCTGGGCCACGTGGTGGAGGACGTCGTCAACCACGTAGGCGTCGACGTGAATACCGCGAGCGCGAGCCTACTGGGATACGTATCGGGCATCACGCCGAGCGTGGCCAAAAACATCGTGGCCTACCGCGAGGAAAACGGCGCCTTTACCGATCGCCGCCAGCTTAAGAAGGTCCCCAAGCTGGGACCCAAGGCATATCTCAACGCTGCAGGCTTTTTGCGCATCAGCGGCGGCAAGAACCCGCTCGACGCGACAAGCGTCCACCCCGAGAGCTACGAGGTGGCCACGTCCGTCCTGGAGCGCGCAGGCGTGGCGGCAAGCGAGCTTAGCCGCGGCGGCGTACCCGACATCGAGCGCCGTCTGGGCGGCATCTCGACGCTGGCAAGCGACCTGGACTGCGGCACCCTCACGCTCATCGACATCGTCAACGAGCTCAAGAAGCCCGGCCGCGACCCGCGCGACGACGCGCCCGAGGTGGTCTTTAGCCGCTCGGCACTTTCCATCGACGACCTGGAACCCGGCATGGAGCTCAAGGGCACGGTGCGCAACGTCGTCGACTTTGGCGCCTTCGTCGACGTGGGAGTGCACCAGGACGGCCTCGTACACATCTCCAAGCTGGCCAACCGCTTTGTCAAGCACCCGAGCGACGTGGTGCGCGTCGGTGACACGGTCAAGGTGTGGGTCGAAAAGGTCGATCGCGACCGCAAGAAGATCTCGCTCACCATGGTGCAGGGAAAATAATCCGGCATGAAAATCGGACGAACAAGCCCAGACCCGTTTGTCCGATTAACAGGCACATCTCCGTACACACCGCAACAAAAAGGTGCCACCCATTAAAGAGGCGGCACCAACAAAGTCTCATTCAGCTCAGGACCTACTGGCAAGCTCGTACCGGCAGCCCCGGCCTTTCCTTTGCCTAGCGCGACCCTCGCGGAGCGCGTGAGCAATAGGGAAAGGAAAGGCCGGGGCGAACAGCCCACGGTACAGTCGGTGTTCGCGCTACGGCAGGATATGGAAACCGAGCGAGGCGATATCCTTGGCAAAACCGCGCACGGTATCGAGCGAGACCTCGTACGGGTCGCGACCGATATTCTTGCGCTTGGCCAGGATGCTGTTGGGCACCGTGATGATCTGGCAACCGCAGGCTTCTGCCTGGTAAATGTTAATGAGCTCGCGCGTGGACGCCCACAGGACCTCGCAGTTGGGCTTTGCGGCGGCCTTCTTGACCGACTCCGTCACAAACGGAATGGGGTCGACGCCGGTATCGGCGATGCGGCCGGCAAAGAGCGAGATGATGGACGGCGTCTCGGCGTCGACGGCCTCGACCATCTCATCGACCTGCGTAGGCGTAAAGATGGTGGTGACGTTGACCTTGATGCCGTCGGCCGAAAGCTTGCGCACCAGCTCGGCGGTGGACTCGCCCTTGGTAGTCACGCACGGAATCTTGACGTAGACGTTCTCGGCCCAGGTAGCGATCTCGCGGGCCTCGACCTCCATGGTCTCGACGTCGTCGGCAAAGACCTCAAACGAGACGGACACATCGGTGATGTGGGTCAGGACCTCCTTGGCAAACGCGCGGTAATCCGTCACGCCGCCCTTCTTCATAAGGGACGGGTTGGTCGTGAAACCCTGAACGTTGCCGTTCTCGTACATGTCGAGCATGCCCTCGAGGTTTGCACCGTCAGCGAACACCTTGATTGCCATCTGCCTGATTCCTTTCGCTTGCACATGGGCGTTAAACTGCTAAACACTTTACCTACGTTTATCAAGGCGTGAGCTGCGGTTTTTTATCTTCTCGGCGAACGGTATAAACACCTCAGTGTTTGGATTGATAAATCGATTGAGCATGCAAAAGCAAAGAGTCGCAGTTTGAGCAAACGTCAGAACGTGGGATTCATTAGATGAGGCCGAAATGCTGCATCGCTGTGACGGTGCCGTCGTGTGCGACATCATCAGTCACGTAGTCGGCGAGCGCCTTGACCTCGGGCATAGCGTTGCCCATGGCCACGGCCGTCTCGACAGCGGCGAGCATACCCAGATCGTTGCCGGAATCGCCAAAGCCAAAGGTGCGCGCGTTGCCGGTGCGACCCAGGTATTCCAGCGCTCGCGCCACGCCCACGCCCTTGTCAATGCCCTTGGGGCTCAGCTCGCGATTCTGGCCACCGGTGTTGCACAGCTCAAACTCGCAATCGATAAAGCCGTCATCATTGGCTACGCGAGCCAAACTGGGCACACTGAGGCATACCTTGCCCACGTGCAGACTGCCGTCGACGCGCATTTCCTCGGTGCTGTGCACCACAGAAGTGCCGATCAGAGACGACTGCTCAACGCCCGCGGGTTCCAGGGCAAAAGTAGCCACGTTGGTCTCGAAAAAGGCCTCAATCCCTGCCGCGGCCATACGACGCGCGAGCTCCTCGATAACGTCCTCGTCAAAGCAGTCCTCATGCACCACGCGACCCTCGACCTCGAGCGTGGCGCCCGCCATGGCAACGACACCCGCAGGCTCCAAAGCACGCAGGCCATCGGCAATCAGCCACAAGGGACGACCCGTGCAGATAAACGCCTTGTGCCCTGCGTCGCGCAGACGATGAAACGCCTCGATCACCGCCTGCGAGGGGCGAACCGCCGAAAAGTCCTTGTCGGTCATGTTGTCGGGATCGAACGACGTCAGCGTGCCGTCCACGTCAAAAAAGAGCACGGCAGAATCGGGGCACGCATCAATCATATGGGTTCCTTTCGGGGGCGAGAGTAAACGAAGTATCCATCATATAATGGAGCGACGCAACCAGAGAGGTCACCCATGGAATTTTACGCAAGCTGCCCCGAGGGCTTTGAGTCCGCACTCGCCGATGAGCTTAAACGCCTCGGGCTTTCGCATGTTCGCCGGCTGAAGGGCCGCGCTACATTTGAGGGCGAGCTCGAAGAAGGCTACCGCGCCTGTCTGTGGTCGCGCCTGGCGAGCCGTGTGTTCGTGGTACTCGGGCGCTTTGAAGCGCAGGATGCCGATGAGCTGTACGATAGCGTTTACGACATCGCCTGGGAGAACATCGTCCGCCCCGGCGCCACCATCGCCATCACCGCCCGCGGCGTGACCGAGCAGCTGCGCAATACGCGCTTCTCGGCCCTGCGCGCCAAGGATGCGCTGTGCGACCGCCTGGCCGAGACCACGGGACGTCGTGCCGACGTCGATGCCGCCGACCCCGATGTTCACCTGCTACTTTCGCTTCGTCAGCGTCGCGCGAGCATCAGCCTGGACCTTTCGGGCGACCCGCTGTTCAGACGCCTGCCGCCCGCAGCGACCCGCGCCGGCGAGGGCGCGCACGTGCTGCGCCCCGACTACGCCGCCCTGGTGCTGGCGCAGGTCGGCTGGACCGCACTGTGCGAGCGCGAGTTGACGGCCGACGATTACGAGAACGAAGCCCTTCCCACGCTGATCGATGCCTCGTGCGCCGGCGGCGGTCTGCTGCTGGAGGCCGTGAACATTCTGACCGACCGCGCCCCGGGCGCCGCACGCGAGCGCTGGGGCTTTGAGGGCTGGCAGCTGCACGACGCCGCTCTGTGGGAGCAGCTGCGTGCCGAGGCGCGCGAGCGCGAGGCGGCAGCGCGCGAGCGCCAGGCACGCATCGTCGCCGTAGACATCGACCCCGCCGCCCGCAAGACCGCCGAGCGCATGGTCAAGAGCGCTGGCTACAAGCGTTTTGTCGACTTTTGTGCCGCCAAGCCCGCCACCGTGCTGGACCATGCGGGCGCCGTCGCCGGTGCCGCCGTGGTCGCAGACACCACCGAGACCCCGCTTTCGCTCATGCACGATGCCATGACGCTCGTCAGTGAGCTGCGCCGCGCGCCCGAGCTTGCCGCGGCGCCGGTCGCCGCGCTCACCCGCGACGGATTGCTAGCCCGCGCGGTCCACGCCGAGCCCGAGCGTTCGATCGCCATCATGCCCAATAACGAGGAGGCGGCTCTTGAGGTTTGGCCCTCGCTCGACCACGCCGCCACGGCATTCGAAGCTGCAACCAGCGCAGATGCCGAGGAGCAGACCGCAGATGCCCAAGACGAAGCCGCCAACACCCTCATGCCCGAACCTGCCGCCACGCTCGACTTGGGCGACGGCAAGCCGCTGCCCGTGCTCATCCCCGAGTCGGAGCAGTTCGCCAACCGCCTGCGCAAGAATGCCCGTCTGCGTCGCAAGTGGGCAAAGCGCGAGGGCGTGAGCTGCTACCGCGTCTACGATGCCGACCTACCCGACTACTCCGCCGCCATCGACCTGTACGAAGGCTGCCCGCAGACGCCGGGCCGCTGGCTCGTCATCGCCGAATACGCCGCGCCCAAGACCATCGACCCCGCACTGGCCCAGGCCCGCATGCTCGACATTCTGGCCATCGCGCCGCGCATCCTGGATGTTCCCGCCGAGCATGTGCACGCCAAGGCCCGCATGCGCTCACGTGGCGGCTCGCAGTACGGCAAGCAGGGCGCCGGCAAGGGCGCATCGGGCGAGCGCGCCAACATCGCACGCCGTCGCCTGCCACTCATCGAAGAGGGCGGGCTCACCTTTGCCGTCAACTTTGACGACTACCTGGATGTGGGCATCTTCCTGGATCACCGCGTCACCCGCAACCTGGTGCGCGAGCACGCCAAACAGGCGCGCCGCTTCCTCAACCTGTTCGCCTACACCGGCACCGCCACCTGCTATGCGGCCGACGGCGGCGTCGAGGAAACCGTGACAGTCGACCTTTCCAACACCTACCTGGACTGGGCCGAGCGCAATATGCGCCAGAACGGCTTTGTTGGTCCGCAGCATCATTTTGTGCGCGACGACGTGCTCGCCTGGATTCGCGACCAGCGCCAGACGCGCAACCGCTGGGAC
>DBFBFY010000174.1:0-7422 GCA_048201615.1 Collinsella sp. | reverse complement strand
GTGTCCCGGCAGGATGATATCGGACCAAATCTCGTCCGAGATCACCACGCAATCGTGCTGGCGATAGATGTCCATGGCGCGCTCGATCTCGTCGCGCTCCCATACGCGGCCGCAGGGATTGTGCGGCGAGCAGAACACCGCGGCATGGATGTAGTTTTGGGCGAGCTTGCGCTCCATGTCCTCAAAGTCCATGCGCCACACGCCCTGGTCGTCGAGCTTAAGCGGGCTGTGGACAATACGATAGCCCGCGGCCTCGATGGACTTGGTAAAGCCGATGTAGGTAGGGCTGTGGACTAGCACCGCATCACCTGGCTGGACATACGCGCGTAGCGTCGACACGACACCGCCCAGCACGCCGTTTTCGTAGCCGATATGCTCCGGCGCCAAGTCCTCAACGCCGTTGCGACGGCTCTGCCATTCGATGATGCGGTCGAAGTACTCGGGACGCGGATTGAAGTAGCCAAACATGGGGTGCTGAGCGCGCTTGATGATGTACTCCTGAACCGTGGGCACCGTGGCGAAGTTCATGTCGGCCACCCACATGGGAATGCGGTCGAAGCCCTCGTCGGGTGCGTTCGGAGCCATACCGGGGATCTCGCCCCAAGAGTCAACGGCGATGGCATCCATGCCGTGGCGGTCGATAAGCGAGCTAAAGTCGTATTTCATGCTGAGCTCCCATGCAAAGCGGACTATTTTGGTAGGCGTTATTGTCCACCAGCATGGGCGATTTTGACATGGGGTTTGGCGCTTAATTTGACGGGTTCAGACGAATGGCTGGTTAGTCTTGCGCGTCGTTGACGGCGACTACGGTTAGCTGGGTTTTATCGACCGTAAAAGATATGTCGAGCCCAGCATAAGCTAAGTGGTAAACGCGGTTTGGCTCGTGCTTGCTGCCCGCGCGGCGCGGATCTTGGCAAAGGACCTCGACCAAGCCGGGGAGCTTTGCGGGCGGGACCATATCCTGCAGCGCTTGTGGAAACTCAACATCGAGCTCTTGCCACGGAGCACCCTCAATCCAGCCGCCGGTCGCATCCGGGTGGCAGTCCGCAAACGGGATGTAGGGCTTGATATCGTAGATGGGCGTGCCGTCGCGCAGATCGGCCCCCAGCACATGGATGATGGGGCCGTCGTCGGTAAGCTCCACGCGGTCGAGCTTAACGCAGGTGAGCCCGATGGGATTAGGGCGAAACGGACTGCGCGTGGCAAAGACACCCACGCGCTCGGCTCCGCCCAGACGCGGCGGGCGCACGGTCTTCGACCACTTGACGTTGGTGCCAGACCTGTCCTGCGACTTGGCATCGGCAGCTATGTCGTTTGCCGTGCCGCCGGGCGTTCCGTTTTCGAAGCACCACAACAGCCATAGGTGAGAGAAGGAGTCCAGGCCCTCAACCGCTGCATTGGAGGCAAATTCCGGCTCAAAGACGATGTGTCCCTGCAGATGAGGCGCCAAAAAGCTGTTGCGCGGAATGCCGAACTTCTGCGGCAGGTCGGTATGTATGTGTGCGATAGGTTCCATGCCGGTCATTGTACGGCATGGAGGTGTGGGGCGTTGCGTGCAATTCTTCGCCGCGGTCCCCCGTCGTGCAACCAACGGTTGCTTGGAAGGGCGCCTGCTGCCGCGTATGCTTAAGCCATCAACCAGCAGAAAGGAGCCGTTATGGCCTTTGCAGAAAAGCTCATCGCCGTCCGTCGCGCCCATCACCTTACCCAAGAGCAGCTCGCCGCCAAGCTCTTCGTCACACGCCAAGCCGTCAGCCGTTGGGAGCGTGGCGAGGTCACACCGGGCATCGACATGATGAAGCTCATCGCCGCTGTGACCGGCGAGCCCCTGTCTCATCTGCTCGAAATGCCCGAGCGCTATTGCCAGAGCTGCGGCATGATACTCACGCCCGACGACTGCGGCACCGATGCCACGGGCGCCGCGACCGACCATTACTGCAAGTGGTGCTACGACCACGGCCAGTACACCTACGACACCACGATGGAGGCAATGATCGAGGACTGTGCCCCGCGGCTGGCACAAAACACCGGCATGTCGCTCGACGAAGCCGTCTCGCTCATGGGCGCCGTCCTGCCGCAATTGGAGCGCTGGCGCGCCGTGCAGGAAAACGAGGAGCACTACGGCGCCGAAGCGCGGGCGCGCTATGGCGATGAGGCTATCGATGCAGCAAACGAAACGTTACTGGACATGGACCCTCAGACATGGAACGATATGAAGGAACTTGAACGCGCTATTCTGGGCCAGCTCTCGATTGCCATGGGCGACGGCGATGCGGATGGAAGCGAGGCTCGCAAGCTTGTCGCGATGCATCGTCACTGGATTGGTCTCAACTGGGGACGTGAACCCCAGAATGAAGCGTACCTGGGTCTCGCCCACGGCTATCTTGCCGACCAGCGCTTTGTTGACTACTACGACAAGCCCTGCGGCACCGGAGCCACGGCGTTTCTGGTCCAGGCCATCGAGTCGTCGTTGACGCGCGCATAGACCGCGGCGGCTTTGGGTATTTCAATCAAAACCGCAACCGATTGGAGACCTATGGCTACTAATCATGAGCTCGCGCTGTACGTCATGACCAGCTGCCCGTATTGCATAAAGGTCAAGCGTTTCCTTGCCGATAACGGCGTGACCATTCCCGAGCGCAATATCTCGACCGATACCGATGCCGAGCAGACACTCATCGCCGTCGGCGGAAAACGCCAGGTTCCCTGCCTGTTCATCGACGGCAAGCCACTCTACGAATCGAGCGACATCATCGCGTGGGTACAGGAGAACCTGCTCTAGTGCAACACAGCCATTGGGGACGTTCTTAAATGACTAGTCGTTAAAGAACGTCCCCAACGACCAACTAGCCGTGGAAGCGGGCTATGGGTGCAAGTGGCTGCTCGCGAAAGACGCGCTCGACGGCGGCGCGGTATTCGTCGACCTTTTTGGTCTTGCGTACGATCTTGTGGACGGTAGCGGGATCAGCGAAAGCGCACTTGGCGTAGAACCACCACTCCTTCATGCGGAAGACCGCATTGCCGCCAATCTCTTCTGCATATGTCGCAAACAGCGTGTCGTGGAAGCGCTGCAGCTCAGCAGCCGTTGCAGCAGGGCCGCCCTTGACCATGCGAGCCAGCGCGGGGTTCGCAAGCAAGCCACGCCCCAGCATCACATGGCGTGTACCGGGATAGGCCTCCACCAGCACGTCCATATCCTCAAGATCGAAAATGTCGCCGTTGTATGCCACCGGAAACGGCGCTCGTTCCAGCGTCTCGCCATAAAACTCTTTGCGCGGCGAGCCCGTATAGCGGTCCTTTTGCACGCGCGGATGCACGATCAGCTCTGCCAGCGGCATGCGGCAATACAGATCGAGTACGCGCTCGTATTCGTCGTCGCTCTCCAGCCCCAGCCTGGTTTTTACCGATACCGGCAACGGCGAGCGCTCGCACACATCGCTCAAGAACACCTCGAGCTCGTCGAGATTGCGCAAGAAACCCGAGCCCTTGCCCTTGGCAACAACCGTACCCGAGGGGCAGCCAAGGTTGAGATTGACCTCGCAGTAGCCCATGTCAGCGAGCACCTGTGCCGCCCACACAAACTCGTCCGCGTTCTTGGACATCAGCTGAGGCACCACGTTGAGCCCCTGGTTATTGGCAGGATCGATCTCCTTAAACGCCTTGCCGCCAAAGCGGTTTCCCACCCGCGGCGGCGGCAAAAACGGCGTGTAATAACAATCGAGCGCACCGAAGCACTCCGCATGCACGCGACGAAACACATGCCCGGTAATCCCCTCCATGGGGGCCAGCGAAAGGATCATCTACTCTTCTCTCATATCAACGAACATGACTAAGGGACTGCCCCTTTGTCATGTTCATTATGCCTTGTGCTTCAACACCACGCCATTAGCGCCATGTTAGAGCAACTGACGCCCTGCACTCATTTATACTCAAACGCATGCGTGCATCGCCCCCGAATAACGATGAGAGTCGAGGCCCCATGCAGCAGCTCACCGAACAAGAAAAGAAACGCATCCAGCGGTACTGCACGTACCCCAAGATCGCAGCGACTGCACTCGCCATGTCGTTCGTAGCATGCCTGCTGATGTTGCCGCTCCAAATGATCAACGATATCGCGTTCCACCAAAAAGAATTCCAACCCGCGGGCATATATACCGCCATCGCACTCACCGTAATCGAACTCGCCGTCTTTTGCTATTGCGCTCTTGCACCGCGCTTTGGAATGCAGGGCAAACAGTGGAAGGAGCTGCAGAGCAGGCTTGCGGTAGCCCAGACCAACAAGGACCGTTCCGCGGAGGTCGCCGGCGTGCTTGCCACGCAAGCTGCCGGCCGCCTGCTCAAGAACAGCGATAACGATCTCGCGCGCAACCTGGGCGGTGCCGCCGAGGTTGCCAGCGCCGTAGGGGCAGTCGCCACGGCGGCAGACGTGCTGGCCGAGACCTCGAGCAACGCCGAAGCCATGGCAAACGCATACGGCGTGACGATTCCGAGCGCCAAGAAGCAGATGATCGCCCTCATCGTCGTGCCCGCCATTGTGCTGCTTGGCGTCTACATCTCGCAGTTTGTCCAGGGAAATAACGAGCTTCAGGCAAGAAAGGCTGCAGCCGCCGAGCAGCTCGCCATCGCGCAAGATGCCTTGGAGCCCGTGTGCGAACGCGTCGCGGCAGACGACCCATACGAGTCGTATCACGACTACGGCTACCGCATTATCGGCTATCTGCGCGATAATGACCTTGGCGCTCAAGCAGCCTATGTCTACCTTTCTTTTGATGCAGACGGCATGCTCACGGACGTCGATTACACCAGTCAGATCGACCCCGAGGCAAGCCTTGCAGACAACCTCGCCCGCGCCGAGCAGGATATCGCGACGCTCTGCGCCCCGCTCAACGGGTTGGACATTTCCGTTGCCACACCGGGCCTCCTCACGCCATGTAGCCTGTCGGATGAATTTAAACAGGCATTTTTAGCCGGATCCCTATATGAAGAAATCAGCATCAAGACGGAGGACGAATCTATCAAGTCGTACTACACCTTTGACACCGAAGCCGCAGAAGAATTCGACGAATACACCCATCCGGAAATTAGGCTCATGCTCTCTGCAAAGAAGAACTAAAGGCTTACGCTCTAATTTCGCAAGGGTCTCAATGTGACAAAGCGACCGTCCCTTTGTCACATTATTCGGAGCGCAGGGCCTCCACGGGGTCTTTCTTGGATGCGCTACGGGCGGGCAGCAGGCCGGCGACGACCGTCAGCAGCACCGAAATTGCAATGAGCACCAGCGCATCCTGCACGGGCAGGCTCATCAGATTGGGTACCTGTTTGGCAGCAAGCGCCCAGGCATTAACCGGGAAACTCACGGCCACCACGACGACAATGGCAAAGACACCGGCGATGAGGCCCTCGATAAAGGTCTCGGCATTGAATACGTTGGCCACGTTGCGCTTCGACGCACCGATTGCGCGTAGGATACCGATCTCCTTTTTGCGCTCCAGCACGCTGATGTAGGTGATGATGCCGATCATGATGGAGCTCACCACCAGGCTGATGCTCACGAATGCGATGAGCACCAAGCTGATGGTGTTCACGATGTCGGTCACCGAACCCATGATGATGCCCATGTAGTCGGTGTACGAGATTGCCTGTTCATCGTGGCCGGCGGCTTTGACCTGCTTGTTGTACGCATCGATGTGATCAAGTACGCGCTCCTTGGCCTCAAAGTCGCGCGGGAAAATCTTAACCGAGATGGGGTCTGCCTCATCCGCATAGCCCAACGTGGTCAGATTGTTGTCGTAGGTGAGCTTCGAAGCCTTGGCATAGCTCATCATGAGCGAACTCAGGTCCTCGGCGTCCATGTTGAAATGGATGGCACGAGCAAAGGCACTCGCATCCACACGCATAGCGCTCGCCAGGTTGGCAAAACTCGAAGACATCTGCGTCGCCATCTGGTCCATGAGCCCTGCCGCGCCCGCTTTGAGCTGAGCTGACACCGTCGCCGCAATCTGATCGCTAATCGACTTCATCACCTGATCCATAGCCTGCTGCAGATACGGAGCCAGCTGCTTTTGCACATAGTCGGTCATCGCCTGTTGCAGGCGCTCAACCAGGGCATCGCCGCCGAGCGCTTTGAGCTGAGTCAGGTATTGCTGCGCTGTGGCATCATTCTCAAGATACGTCGAGAATGCGGCAGCGAGCTTTGACGCATCCTTAAGATCATCGGGCGTCAACGCCTTAAACTGATCAGACTGCAAAAAGCCCTCAAACAGCTGGTTGGCAAGCGTTCCCACCTGCTGCATTTGCTCGGGCGTGAGCTCCAGACCGTCAAAGATGCCCGAGAAATCTGGGGCCGGTGCTTTTGCCATGATGTCGCTGAAGTCGATATCCTTGCCAACGTCCGAAAGGTCAATGTCCAGCCCGGACAAGTCAAGACCCGACAGGTCCATACCGCCCGCCGCACCTGAGAGCGCAGACGTATCAAACGAGAACGCACTCTTCAGCGCCGCCTCGTCCACGCTGAACATGCTGCCCAGATCCACGCCTTGCTTGGCCTCGCCTTGCAGTTCGTCGAAGGTTTTGCCCGTAAAGACATCCGTCTCGGGGTGGGCAAGCTGCTCTTGCACAATCTGCAAATCGGCGGCGCGCTCCATAAGCTGGCGAGTCAGCGCATGCGTATAGGCAATACCCGGAGACAACGCGCTCGCATTGGCTGTCTCGTTAGGTCGCACCACGCCCACAATGCGCACGTCAATACCATCGGCAACCTTGGCGGCCATAAAGTCGGCGTCACCAGACATGTCAGTCCACATGCCGGTCTCTTCGTTTTTGCGATAGGCATCGGCCGGTGACAGCACCTTAAACGTCGTAGACAGCGCATCGTCGTAGGTAAAGTCGGAGCCGGTCTCGGGCGTTTCGACCCCACCGTCAGCCGTCATAGCGCTGTTAACAAGGTCGTTGAGCTCATCGATATTCAGCGCGCCGATGCTATAGAGCGTGTAGTCGCCCACCGTGCCACGGCTCGAAAGCACCATGACGGCTTCGTTGGCAGACGTGGGCCAATGACCGGCGACGACATCGTACTGGCTGTCGAGCAGGCTCTGGTCGTCGATCATCTCGTTAAAGACCGAGGTTCCCATGGATTCCATGCTCACCGTCGCCGCCGAGCTCGCGCCTCCGCTCATTGCCTCAGTCATAGCGTTGGGCACCAGCCGGACGGGCTTCTCATCGCTCTTGCCGGCACGATAGACAACCGGCGTCACGCCATAACCGTACTGGATAGCATTGACTTCTTTATCGATGCCATCGCCACCGGCATCGAGCCATGCCTTAAAGCTCGTCATGTCGTTGGACTTAACGCTCGCAAACATATCCTTTACGGCCGTGACCACGGGAATCTTATCGGTTCCCTTAGCCTTGCCGCCGGCACTG
>DBFBFY010000173.1:0-25920 GCA_048201615.1 Collinsella sp. | reverse complement strand
CTTGCCCTCCGCATCCCACGTGCCGTCGGCCGCCAGTGTGCGACCGCGGTCGTCGGCGATGCTCAGGACCGCCCCGGCAAGCGGCTTGTCGCCGTCGCTGCCGCGCTTGGTGAGCGCGAGATCCCAGGTGTAGGCGCACGCGTCATCGCTCGGCGTGCGGGTAAAGCCGGCATCGCCGGACTGGTCGGCAAAGGGAGAGCGCGGGTAGCGCAGGTAGGCCTCGTTGGGGTTGCCCTTCGCGATGCCGTGGCTGCATGCGCTGTTGAGCGGCGCATTGTACACGGCGACCACGCGGGCGCCCGCGGTGAAGGCGTCGGCCCCGCCGAGCGCGGCGATGAGGTCGCCGGTGCGCACGGTGAAGGTCTTACCGTCGGCCGCTACCTTGGTAGCGCACTGGGCCGTGATGTCGGTCCAGCCCTTCGCGGGCTCGGTGCCGACGCGCCCGTCCTTGCCGGTCGAGACGGCGTCAAAGCCGCCGTCCGCGCCCGCCGCCACGTACACGCGCATGCTCGCGGCCACCTTGGAGGGGTCGAGCCCCGCGCTCATGGTGTCAACGAACCGCACCGTATAGGCGTCGTAGGCCGTGAGGCCCGCCGGGACCGTGGCAGAGAGGCGCCAGTACAGGTCGTCGGCGACCGTGGCGTCGGCGGCCTTCTGCCATGCGGCGGTGCTGTCCTCCAGCACGTGCTTTTGGACCTTGGGCGTCGCCGCCTTGGGCTTGACGGTGACGGCGCTGCCGCCGACCAGCGCCATGATCGGCGCGGTGCCGGCCTCGTCCTGGGAAATGGTGGCGTCGTCCGCGACGATGAGCCAGTAGCCACAGGACAGCTCGGCCGTCGTGCCCGCGTTAAGGGCCACGGACTCAGCGTCAGAGCTCTGGAGGGAACGAGCGAGCTGTGCGCTCAGCGCGCTCGTAAGGTGGGAATCGGCGTTGAGCCACTCGGAAGCTTCCTGCGCGGTGGTCTGGGATTTGGGCATGCCAGCGCTGTGCAGCACGGGCAGCGCGGCGTCGCGCACGGCGTCGCTTGCCCAGGCGAGATCGGTGGCGGTCTTGGCGTCGCTGTCGCCGTCGACGACGTTGGCGCTAAAGATCTGGTAGGCGTCGTAGCTGCGCGCCACGGTGCCGCTCACCGTGATGGAACCGGTCGAGGTCGGCGCGGCCTGCGCGGAAGCGGGGAACACAACCGCGCAGGTGCCGATCAGGAGGGTAAGCAGCGCAAACAAGATCGGGAAGGAGCAAACTTTCTTATTCACGACGCTTACCTCCCTTCGCATTCGCCTTGCGACGAATGTGCATCCAGGCCGCAGCAGCGCAAAGCACCGCCGCGCCGGCAAGGTACGTCAGAGTGACGCCCGACATACCAGAAAGGGGCAAAGAGGTTGAGTAGGTGTTGGTGAAGGTGGGGGTGGAGGTGTCGGTGAGGTCGTGGGGCGTGTCGGTGGTCACTGGCTTGCCATCACGATCCTGAATCTGCTTGTAGGTCACATCACAATTGATCTTTCCTTCTTTTGTGCAATCCGTTGCCACAACCGTGAACTTATAGACCGACTGATCAAACTTGCAATGCGGATAGGTCGAGTGATCGTTCTTCTCGCGCACATAGTACGTGAAGGTCTTGGAACCATTTTTAAGGTCCGTGAGCTCATAGTTCTTCGGCTTGAAATTGACCGTGCTCGTCGCATTACCGTTTTTGTCAGTTTTGGCATTCGCAGGATCAGGATTAATTGTTACCGTTTCCGAATTGGTGAAGTTCGGGTCGTTCTCGTTCGCGAGTTCGAATTTGAACGCCTTCATCTCGCCGCCATCAACCTTCTTGGTCACCTGAGGCGTCCAAGAGCCCGAGGCCTGCCTATTCGAAAACGCAGGGTTGGAGTCTTTGCCGATTGTTACGGTCGAAACGACGTCGCCATGCGAATCCTCAGCCCAGCTCCACTCATAGAAGTCATCGTCACAGGGAGCGAAGTCCGCCGCGTCCTCCTTTTTTACGGATACTGTGGAAGCACCCCCATCAACTGCATAACGATTAATATGGATTCCCAAGAGGTCGGTCCATTTAACTGGGGTCGTACCAACCTTTATATGTATTTTGTAAATAGACTTATCAAACTTTGTTCCTTTTTCGTTGACAGGAACGTTAACAGGGTCAGGGGGAACTTCAACAAGGTAGAGGTCGTAATCGCCCGACTGGTAGTTCGCGCCCGTGTCAATGAGAATATCTCCGTTTGCATCGACGTTGACCGCGGGCATAGCCTTGCATCCGTTTTCGTTAAGCGTGCCGTTCTCATTCCAGTATGGTGCCTTGGTTGGATCGGCAGGTGCGCCCAACAGCTTAAACTGATAGTTGTGACCCGAAAGACCTTGCTCTTTGCCGTCCTTCATAAGGACTTTATTTGCCTTGACTTTGATTGCAGGATACACGTCCAGGGAAGTAACCTCACCGACGATGAGATCGCCGTTGGTCATGATGCCGCCACCGTGGGTGTAGGAGTAGTTGCCACTGATGATGGTCGTAGCCTCTGCCTGCGCCTTTTTTTCGGCCTCTCCATTCGGATGGGCCTCCAAACCGAACATCCACTTAGCCTCGGCACCGCCATTGGCATCGATGGTTATCTTCTTACCATCGCGAGTGCCCTGCCAGCCAGCCGATTCGCCGCCCAGCATCTTGCCAAGAACGACAGCGATTGTCTTATCCGCGCCATTCTTATTACGGACCAAGAAGAAATCCTTATGGCCGGATGTTTGGAAGGTAGAAGTAACGTAATTATCTTCATCGTGGTCTTCTTTTTTGCCGTCGCCGCCAGCGGAATAATGATACGTTGGTACCTTATTGCCATTTTGATCAACGGTTGTCAGCTTATTGCCATCTTGATCAACGTTATCTGCGTTGTCATAGATAGCAGCGCCACTTGAGTGCGAAACGATTGTCTCGCCCGTAGGACAAGCACCGACGCCACCGCCCCAGCCACCGGCGCGATTTTTAGTGATCAGCGTCTTGAAAATATTGAGCCTGCCGCCCTTCTGGATAAAGACACCGCCACCGCCCCAGTCGCCGCCACGTTTCTCACCCGTCATCGTCTTGTTGTTGGTGATGTAAACCCTGTTTGATGCATTTTCCGCATTAATATCGCCGGTATTAATATAGCCGGTAGTATCGCCAGAAATACGGAGGCCACCGCCCTCGGCATTATCGGACATATTGCCCGCAATAAAACCGCTGGACATGGTAAATCCAACTCCCTGCCCGGGGAGGCCAGCGTAGATTCCACCGCCGGCCTCATGGGAGTAATTGGCAGTAACGGAGCCACCCGTCATGGACAGCGTTCCACCGTGCGATGCAATTCCGCCGCCACCGAGGAGACCTTTGTTGTAAAGCTCGTTATTAGCGAGGCGGGCTTCAGCTCGGTTGTTAGTTATATTGGCAGAATCACTGATGGTTACGATTGCACTCTGGGTATAAACACCGCCACCGTAGCCGCCGGCGTTGACGTTATAACCATCGGTGATATCGTTGCCATATGTTGCATTACCCGAGATGACACCGCCGGAGAGGTTCAGCGCCGCTCTATTGTTAGCAAAGATGCCACCGCCAGAAGCTGCCTTGTTTCCCGCGACCACGCCGCCTGTCATTTCGAGGCTGGCATTCGCGCCCGTTATGCACAGACCACCGCCCCAGCCACCGCCGTTGCCGTTGGTGACGTAACCGCCAGAAATATAAACAGCGCCCTGAGAGAAAATAACGTGGCCGTCGTTGCCCAGGGCACGAGGCGTTGTGATCATGCCACCCTGAAGGTTGAGCGTGCCCCCATCCTCAACGGAAATGACTTGATTTACATAGCCGTTTTTGCATGCAACGATAGCGCCGAAATTGGCAACAGTGTGCTGGTAGGTCGTTTCCCTAGTACCAAAACCGTTAGGCGTGCTTTCAGTTACGTAGTATGTAAGTGATTGTGGAACACTTTCATCAATGAACTGCATCTCTGCTGGCTGACCAGGTTCACCACTGGTAGCTTCAGTCTTCGAGTCATTCGCCTCACCTTTGACAGTTAGCGTATAGCCCTTTGAAATTGTGATAAATGCACGAACAGGCTCTTTGGTTTCCTGCATAGGGTTACCGTTGCTGTAATAAAGCTTGTGATTCGCAAGGTCGATCGTAGTGTCGTGATTGATTAAGATCGGATCGCTCGAACTAATATCAGCAGTCAGACGCAGCTTTGCGGGCTTTTTCGCCGCGGGAAGGTCAAGGTACGTAGACAGGTCTTTATCTCCCTCCAGCAGCGCGAACCCATCCTTATCTGTTTTAAGTCCCGGAACCTCACCTTCATTTGCAACAGTAGCGACCTTATC
This sequence comes from Collinsella sp., assembly GCA_048201615.1. GTDB lineage: Bacteria > Actinomycetota > Coriobacteriia > Coriobacteriales > Coriobacteriaceae > Collinsella. Next base: position 21,575 of record DBFBFY010000173.1, on the reverse strand, counting down.
GACAGACTGTCCATCATCCGCGGGCTGCGCAGCGCTCCCGGCTCCCGCGCCATCGGCAGCCGGATCCGCCGCAGCAGCGTCTTCTCCCTCGCCACCCTCAGCGTCGTCACTTTTCCGGTTTTCGGCGTCTTTGCCCGTGGAATTGCCTGCACCGGCCTCCTCGCCCAAAACGTTCTCGTCTGCACCGGCGTCCTCGCCCAAAGCGCTCGCGTCTGCAACGGTCGCCTCGGCAGAATCTGTCTGGGCATCGTTGGCAATGGCCTGCGAGATCGGAGGCATGACGAGCGACAGTACCAGGCTCAACACGGAGGCTCCGCACAAAACGCCTGCCAGTACGCGGCGCGTCGCTTTTTTACTCTGCTTAGTTTTTTCTGAATTCGCTTTCATCGATGTCTCCTCCCCAAGAGACCGCGATCTTGCTCTTTCACTATCAAACGTATCTGCGCAACCTGTGATTGTGCACGCTTAGTAATACTATTGTAACTATTGTTTAAACATCCGAGCAACAAAACCGACATTTTTGTAGCCAGTTCTCAATTCTCTTGACATTTACTCAGATTTGCCTTCGTTTATTCGCTCTGAAATATCTGTTTCTACTGGTAATTAAGTTAGTTATCAGTTTTTTAATAGCATTTTATTTATTTGCACAACATTTTGCTCAAGAGCATGCATCCTGCGAACGGTCGAAAATCGACCGTGAACGGTAGGTCATTAACCGGGAGGAATAGACTACCAAATTGATGGGAATATCTTTATTTCATCGGTAGTTAGAAGCGTAATGTTCAGACAACCATATCTGAATTTTCGCGCAGATTTTAGGCATCAATTCGCCCAAATCGCCTGAGGACACCGCAAGGCGTCTGTTCCCTTTGCGGTGACTCTCCCCCGGCGCTACAGCAGATGTTCCTCGATAAAGATCGCGATGCCGTCTTTGTCGTTGCTCGCGGTCACAAAGTCGGCGGCGGCACGGGTGGCGTCGCTGCCGTTTGCCATGGCCACGCCCACGCCGGCGTCGGCCACCATGCAGGTGTCGTTGTCCGCATCGCCAAACACGCAGATGTTCTGGAGCTCCATGTCGTTGAGCTCCGCCACGCGCACAAGGCCGCGCGTCTTGGACACGCGCGGATCCATGAACTCGTAGAGCCGCTGCGTTGTTTGCAGAGCCGCCGCCTTAACAGTGTCATCGGCAAACGTCGACGCCCGCTCAATCACCCGCGGCATTACCTCGGGCGCCATGGTAAACATCACCTTGGGCTGCGGCTCGCGCAAGAACTCGGCAAAATCGACCACCTGGTAGGGCACGCCGTCGACGCGCGACAGGTGCTCGACGCACGCGTTGCTCTCGGGCACGTAGAACACGCCGTCTCGGGGGCAGACGGGCGTTGCCGGAAGGTCCGCCATGTGCTCGCAGATGCGCGCGATGGTCTCGCCCGGCAGCGGATAGCTCAGCTCGTTGATGTCGTGCGCGCGATCGATGACCTCGGCGCCACCGCAGCCCACGAGCACGTCCACCAGACCTTCGATGCCCCAGAGCTCGTACATGGCCTCGGTCGCGTGGGCGTCGCGCCCGGTGCACAGGCCAAAGAGCACGCCGCGCTCGCGCAGGGCGCGGATCGCCGCCACGGTGCGCGGGGACACCGTGTGCTCGCTTGTGAGCAGCGTGCCGTCGATATCGCAGAACACGGCTTTGATGTGGCTGAAGGTGGTGTCCATGGGGGGCCTTTCTGGGTTGTGCGGCGGTGTGGAGTGTATTCGTGAACGGCGTACATGGTATACCAAGGCACAGACGCGGCCCGCCAAAGCAAAAACCACCACAAAGGTGCCTGTCCCCTTTGTGGTGGCTGGACCCGCAGGGTGGCCTGGCCCGGGGCCAAACCATCACAACATTCGATGTTTTTCGGCAAAATCGCGATTTTCATCGAATGCTGTGATGGTTTTTACTGCCTTGCGGCACGATCCAAGTGCCAGCGACCAAACAGCAGCAACGCCGCGGGAACCGCCGTCACGACCATGCCCGCCCCGATGAGCGTCTGCTGCACACCAAACGTCGCCGCCAGCCACGGGGCAATCGCCAGCGGGGCCACGCCGGCAAACATGTTGCCAAAACCCATGACCGAGTTGACGCGCCCGAGTTGCTCGAGCGGGGCCGCCGTTTGCACGATAGTGTTGTGGAGCGGGTTGACGACGCCCCAGGCCACGCCCAGGGCAATCTGGCCGACAAGGGCTACGCCCACGTACGACGTTCCCACGTAGAGCAGGCTTCCCAGACCCACGGACATAAGCGCCACGAGCAGCGTTTTAAGGTTGACCAGGTGCGGCGGCAAACGGAGCGCAACGACGGCGCCCAGCACCGCGCCCACGCCCGAGGCCGACGAGAGCCAGCCCATCCACTCAACACCGACGTGCAGGACATCGCGGTAGAAGAACGACTCCAGCGGATCAAAGGCGCCATAGCCAAAGTTCGAAAGGAAGATAATGCAGAACAGTAGCGCGAGGACGCTGTTGGCGAAGACTGTCTTGATGCTAGCTGCGAAGGTGGCGTGGGCGGACGTGCTGGGGTTGGAGCTTTGTCCCGCACGCTCCCCTTCCTCTGCCGAATCGGCATCCGCATGCCCGGCGACATGGCTGGTCTGCGGCCTAAAGCCCCAACCGGCGACGAGCGCCAGTACGGTAAAGAGCATCATGAGCACAAACACCGCGCGCGACGACGCAGCAGCCGCGACAAAGCCACCCAACGTGGGTCCGACGATAATACTCACGTTTGAAAACATGGCGATGGCGGAGTTGATGTCTTTGAGCTCGACGGGATCATCGGTGAGGTAGGCCGGATAGGATGTGGCAATGGGCTGGGCGAATCCCATCGTAAAGCCCAGAAACACCGCGCCGAGCAGGACGACGCCGGTCGCGCCTCCAAAGGCGATGATTGCCGTGCCAGTTGCGAGAGCGCCGACGATGCTCAGCAAGAAATGGCGGCGCGGACCCCATGCGTCGAGCGCAGCGCCACCCGCAAAGGATCCCAGGATCACGAAAACGTTCATGAACAGGACGGCCAGCGATGTCGCGACGACCGAGGCATCGTCCGCATAGGTAAGCGTTCCGATGACGCCGATAAAGTAGCTGGTCTGAAAACCGGTGTAAATGAGAAAGCGCATGGCCACCAGGCGTTTAGCCTGCGCGGACAGCGATGATTGAGGCTTTGAGAAAAGAGAGGCGAGCATGGAGACTCCTTGTTTCATACGAATGCGGACAGCGGGCATTCGCCACCGTCTGTCAAATCAATCTATCCGCATGAAACATTAAGGACGCATCAGGACCCTTCTCTCCGTTTTTCGCTCAGTATGAACTACTTGGTAGATTGTAAGGCATGTCCCACACATCTACTAAAGCAAAAACCACCACAAAGGTGCCTGGCCCCTTTGTGGTGGAAATGACGTTTGCCCAGATAAAACCTGCCGAAATAAACCTGTCCCTTTTTGGCCGGTTTTAGGCCAGGTGATCTTGGATGAGATCGCAGATGGCTCGGGCGTCGTTGATGTTGATGGCTCGGGTCGCAAAGCCGGCGTCGAAGGCCTGACGCGCCAGGGCCTCGTTGCAGGCAAGGGCCAGCGTGTGACCGTCGACCAGGTCGAGCGAGCTCTTGCCGCGCAGACGGTCGACACCGGAGCGCGCGACCACGATGTTGTCAAAGCCCTCGGTCTTGTAGCCCTCGATGATCACCACGTCGACATCGTTGTAGCGCGACAGCAGCTCGCGCGCGGGCATCTCGTCCTCCTCGCGCGTGTCGGCGTATTCCGCCCAGCGCGTGGCGCAGATGAGCCCCACATGCTTGGATCCGGCCTGGTGATGGCGCCAGGTGTCCTTAGCGGGCACATCGATATCAAAGCCGTGATGTCCGTGATGCTTGAGCGAACCCACGCGCAGGCCGCGGCGGGTGAGCTCGGCGATAACCTTCTCGACGAGCGTGGTCTTGCCCGAGTTCTGGTAGCCGATAAACGCGATCGCGGGGACGGCCAGGGCCGGAGCTGCGGGCGCGACGGCGACGGGTGCGCTCGCGGGCGCGGCACCGTCAGCGGTCACGGACTCAACGGCAGCGGCCTGACGCTCTGCACGATCCCACACGCCCGAGCGACCGCCCTCCTTGTGCAGCAGGCGCACGTCGACGATCTCCATGCCGCGATCGACGGCCTTGCACATGTCGTAGATGGTCAGACACGCGGCACTCGCGCCGGTCAGAGCCTCCATCTCGATACCCGTCTTGCCCGTTACACCGGCCGTAACCAGCACGTGAAAGCCAACCTGCCCGTCCGCGCGCGCCGGCGCCCAGCCCTCGGGCACGTCCTCGGTCGGCGTCCCCGCCGGAGCGATGGGCGCAATATCGCACTTGCTCTTGGTAATGAGCAACGGATGGCACATGGGAATGATGTCGCTCGTGCGCTTGATGGCCATGATGCCCGCCACGCGCGCGCAGGCAAGCACGTCGCCCTTTTTGGCGCGGTCTTGCAGCACCATGGTCTGCGTCTCGGGATGCATGAGGATGGTGCCCTCGGCGATGGCAATGCGATGGGTCTCGGCCTTGTCGGACACGTCGACCATGCGCACCTCGCCCTTGGCGTCCACGTGCGTCAGCTCGTCGCGACGGGCGTCGCGGGCGAGCTCGGTGGCAGCACTGGCAGTCGGCTGCACGGACGCGACGGCATCGCCGGCCGCAGCCGTGACTTTGTGGGCAGACATCGCGGCCCTGCGAGCGGCCTTGGTGGCATCGGCGTACCTGCTCTTGGCCATATGATCATCCTCCGATTTGGGACATAAATCGTTGCGTGCCCTCAATTATCGCGTGTTCCTGCGGTTTGTGGGCCACGGCATCGCGCCAAATCGAAAGTACCTGCATATCATCACCACGGCGCAGCGCCTCACGCACCGAATACTCGGCATCGCTAAACAGGCACGGACGCACGTTGCCATCGGCCGTCAGGCGCAGACGGTTGCAATTCGCGCAAAAATGATTGGACATGGCGCTAATAAAGCCGACCGTACCCGCCGCGCCCGGAAAGTGCCAATAGCGCGCAGGGCCCGCGCCGGCAGGAGCGTCGTTGATGTCGAGCGGCTCGAGCTCGCCCAGCCCCGTCGCGGCGGCCCCGGCATTGATGCGCGCCCGCAGCTCGTCGCTCGGCACGGTATCGCTCGCGTCCCACAGCTCGGGATTGAGCGTGGGCGCATGCGGATCCACAGCGCAATGCGAGCTCGTGCGTTCGTCGCCAATGGGCATGTATTCGATAAAGCGCAGGTGGATGGGACGGTCGACGGTCAGTCGTGCAAGGGCCGCCACATCCTGGTTGAGCCGGCGCACAACAACGCAGTTGACCTTAACGGGCTCAAAGCCCCAAGCCAGCGCCGCGTCGATGCCAGCCATGGTCTGCTCGAGTCGACCCAGGCGCGTGATCTTTCCAAAGAGCGTAGGGTCGAGCGTATCGAGCGAAATGTTGACGCGGTTAAGCCCGGCATCTTTGAGCTGCGGCGCCAGCTTGGGCAGCAGGGCGCCGTTGGTGGTAAGCGAGATGTCCTCGATCTGCGGGATCGCGCGGATGTCGCGAATGAGCGGGATAATACGGCGGCTGACCAGCGGCTCGCCGCCCGTCAGGCGTACGCGGCGAATGCCCTCCCCCGCTACCAAGCGCACAAAGCGGGCGATTTCCTCGGCGCTGAGCAGCTCGTCGTGCGCGCGGGGCGCCACGCCATCGGCCGGCATGCAATAGATGCAGCGAAAATTGCACTTGTCGGTAACGGCAATGCGCAGGTAGTTGATATCGCGGCCAAAGCCGTCATGTTGCACGTGCCCGTCCACGCAGCCCTCCTCTCACGCGGCGTTTTATTCTTCGGAAAACATAATACCCCACGAGAGAATCATGCCGACACCCGTACGACAGGACAGGTCGCTTCGAGCAAGACCGGCTTCCCAAGCCCATCCTCAGCATACAAACCATCACAACATTCGATGCTTTTCCCGATTTTGGAAAAAAACGTCGAATGTTGTGATGGTTTGTCTGCCCACGGCACCCCGTAGAAGGACCAAAGCGCCCCTAAAGGCCGCCGTCCCAGTGCCGAATCACGAATTCTCGCAGATCGTTCTGACGTTTTTGGAACGCTTCGCTTCGGTCGCACTTAAGGCCCATAGCGAGTGCGATGGCGTTCATCGCCCGATGCAATTGCAGCTGGTGGGCAAACTGAGTCCCGGTGAGGACGATCATCCTAAAGCCCAGCGCGCTCAGCACGGTCATACGCTCCGCGTCCGACGCGCTGCGCTGTTTATCAAGATGGTCCGAGCCGTTGTATTCAATCCCCGTACCGCTCGCAGGCGCGTATACGTCGATCTCGAAATACCCGGCCTTTGCGAGATACTTGAACTCGTTGGGAACATCGACCCGATGGTTGAGCTCGATCTTGGCGTATCCCAGCCCGCCCTGGGAACGTTTTGCTACGACCATGATTGCGGTGGCCGTCTCCATGGGCGAACGCGCGCCATCGTGCACGCGCTTGAGCACGGCGGCCGCGCGTATAGCCCCCTGACGAGATCGGTTCTCATTGCAATAGGCAATCAAGTCGGCAACGGTGTACCTCTGCCCCATCTCGACATAATCGCCTGTCGACAGATGATTCAAATGGTATCGGGCGCAGATTTCGTAGCCATATTCCAGCTGCTCGGGCTCGCTCATCCACGAACCCGCTTGGACAAAGCACATGGCCTCATCAACCACCAGAAGGCCCTCTGCCACCTCGATAAGATGGCCTGGAGGTACCGGCGCCCCAAACACGTGGCACCTAAATCCAGCCGGCGTCGAGCGCTCAAAATCGAAGTTGACGAGCGTGTCGATATGATCGAGCTCTTCTCGTGGAATACCAAGCGAAACCAGATAGTCGGTAACGATCCCGACCGCCGCTGAAGCCCTCAGCCCCTTGGCATCGAGTCCCAATTTGGGCAGGCCCGCGGTCGGCTCCGCCTCGTTAGCAAGCGAGTCCTCATCGTATAGGCTGCTTGCTCGCGAGAGCGGCTCAAACGGACGCTCCACGTTGTGGTACAGCCAGGCAGTCTTATGGGACAGGACGATCGGCAGGTCCATGAGCCCTCCAATGGAGTCGGATAACCAACCTTATTCCCCTGCCCACGGGTCCGCACACCTTCGTGCGCAAGAAAGCGATTCCACCCGGTCGAGTGGTAGAAAAACCATCACAACATTCGATGCTTTTCCCGATTTTGGCAAAAAACGTCGAATGTTGTGATGGTTTGAGTCGAGGTGAGGGGCACGGAGGGATCAAAGCATCGTGCTCGAACGGGTTAATCCAGCTCTTTTAAGCCATGCGCCAGCTGCCAGTACTCGCCGTGCCGGGCGAGCAGCTCTTCGTGCGTGCCGCGCTCGATGATGCGGCCGTGTTCGAGGACCATGATGGCGTCGGCGTCGCGGACAGTGGACAGGCGATGCGCGATCATAAACGTGGTGCGACCGCGCATGATGCGGTCCATACCGCGCTCGATGAGCTTTTCGGTACGCGTGTCAATGGAGCTCGTGGCCTCGTCCAGGATGAGCACCGGCGGATCGGCGACGGCCACGCGCGCGATGGCGAGCAGCTGACGCTGACCCTGCGACAGGTTGGCGCCGTCGGCCGTGACCGGTGTGTCGTAGCCCCGCGGCAGACGGCGGATAAACGAGTCGGCGCAGGCGGCCTCGGCAGCGGCGCGTACCTCCTCGTCGGTCGCGTCGAGCTTGCCAAAGCGGATGTTCTGCGCAATGGTGCCGCTAAACAGGTGCGTGTCCTGCAGCACAATGCCGAGCGACCCGCGCAGGCTGGCCTTGGCAATGTGCTTGACGTCGATGCCGTCGTACGTGATCTCGCCGTCATCGACCTCGTAGAAGCGGTTGATGAGGTTGGTGATGGTCGTCTTGCCGGCACCCGTGGAGCCCACAAACGCAATCTTTTGCCCCGGCTTGGCAAACAGGTTGAGGTCCGTGAGCACGCGGGTGCCCGGCACGTAGGAAAAATCCACGGCATGGAAGCGCACGTCGCCGGCAAGCGGGACCAAGCCGCACGTGAGCTCGGTACCGTCGGCGGCCACCGCGCGGCCCGACTCATCAACGGCTGCCACGTCATGCAGGTGCCCATAGACGCCCACGCCCTGGCCCTCGGGAATTTTCCACGCCCACGCGGCGTCGCCCGTCTGCACCAGCTCCACGCAGCCCTCGTCCACCTCGGGCTCAAGGTCCATGGCGGCAAACAGGCGCTCGGCACCGGCCAACGCGTTGAGCAAGAAGTTGCCGAGCTGCGTAAACTGGTTGATGGGCATGGCGGCCTGGCGCACAAAGACCAGGTAGCTTGCAAGTGCGCCCACATCGGCGAGCCCCTTGATGCAGAGCATGCCGCCCGCCACGGCGACGATGGCATAGTTGACGTAGCCAATCACGACGGTCATGGGCACCATGGAGTTGGCATAGCTCACGGCGGCGGTGCCGGTGCGGCGAAGCTCGTCGTTGCGGCAGGTGAAGCCGGCAACATTCGCCGCCTCGCGGTTAAAGACCTTGATGACCTTTTGACCCGAGACCATCTCTTCGATATATCCGTCCAGGTCGCCAAGCGATGCCTGCTGGGCGGCAAAGAAACGCTTAGAGCGCGCGCCCGAGTAGCGCGCATACAGCACAATGGCCGCATCGCACACGAGTGTGATAATCGTGAGCTGCCAGTTAAGGATGATGAGCATGGCCGTGGTGCCCACAACCTGAATGGCGGCCTGAATCACGTTGGCAAAGCTGTTGTTAAGCGCCTCGGAGACGGTGTCGACGTCATTGGTGAAAAAGCTCATGATGTCGCCCGAGCGCGTGCTGTCAAAATAACTGAGCGGCAGCGTCTGGATGTGCGTGAACAGGTCGCGGCGAATATCGGACACCACGCGTTGGGCCGCGCGCACCATGATCTGCGAGTAGCCCAGGGCCGAAAGCACGCCCGCGGCGTAGATGATCGCCGTCAGGATGACCTGCTTGGCGAGCAGTTCCTCCCCGCCCGTAGCCAAACCGTTAACGATGGGGCGCACCATGTAGGTGCCGGCGAGGCTCGCGATGGCGGCGACGGAGGCGAGCACGCCCACCGCGAGCAACGAGAACTTGGCATGCCCCATGTAGGAGAGCAGGCGGCGCACAGTGCGTTTGAGGTCGGCCGGGCGTGCTTGGGCTGCGGTCTTAGGCATGGCGCTCACCCCCTTCCAAGGGTGATCCGCATGCGACAGAGGAAAATGGATCATTCGCGCAGCCACCGTCGTTGCCATCGCCGGCGTCCGCGTTCCCCGCAAACTCCATCTGCGAGGCGTAAATCTCCTGGTATATGTTGTCGCCCGCCAGCAGTTCCTCGTGCGTGCCCACGCCGTGGACACGACCGTCGTCCAGCACCACAATGCGATCGGCATCCATGACACTCGCGATGCGCTGGGCGATGATGAGCACGGTCGCATCGGGAATCCGAGCGATGTGCTCGCGAATCTTTGCGTCGGTCGCCATATCGACCGCGCTGGTGGAGTCATCAAAAATGAGCACGCGCGGATGCTTGAGCAGCGTGCGCGCGATGCACAGACGTTGCTTCTGGCCACCCGAGACACCGGCGCCGCCTTGGCCCAACTCGCCGTCCAGCCCGCCGATGCGATCAAGGAACTCGTCCACGCACGCCGCGCGGCAAGCCGCGAGGAGCTCATCGTCCGACGCCTGCGGATTGCCCCACTGCAGGTTCTCGCGCACGGTGCCCGTGAACAGCACATTCTTTTGCAGCACAATGCCCACAGCGTCGCGCAAGGCGGCGAGGTCGTAGTCGCGCACGTCGCGTCCGCCCACAAGCACGGCGCCTTCGGTGGCGTCGTACAGGCGCGCAATCAGCTGCACAAGTGAGCTCTTGCCCGAGCCCGTGCCGCCGAGGATGCCCACCGTCGAGCCGCTCTCGATGCGAAGGTCGATATGCTCGAGCACATCCTCGGCTGCATCCGCGCGGTATTTAAAGGAAACATCGCGAAACTCGATACTGCCGTCCGCTGGCGCCGCAATCGCGAGGTCTCCCGCGGGGTTGGCGATAAAGGGCTCCTCATCGAGCACCTCGGCGATACGGCCCACACTCGTAAGAGCGCGCGTGAGCAGCAAAAACACGTTGGAAATCATCATGAGCGAATTCATGATCAGCAGCACGTAGCTCATAAAGCCCGTGAGCGAGCCCACGCCCAGCTTGCCGGCGAGAATCATGCGGCCGCCAATCCACAGGATAGAGAGCGCAGCCACGTACATCGACAGCTGAAACACCGGCAGGTTGAGCACCGCGCTGCCAAAGGTCTTTGTCGCAGTGCGCGCGAGCTCGGTATTGACGGTGTCGAACTTGGCCTCCTCGTGCTCGGTACGAACGTAGGCCTTGACGGCACGCACGGCGGTGAGATCTTCCTGTACCACGCCGTTGAGGTGGTCCATCGAGGTCTGGAGTTGGCGGTAGAGCGGACTGACGCGATAGGTGATGGCGCCCAGTACGATTGCCAGCACGGGCAAGATGATCGCAAAGACGGTGGCGAGCGGGCGCGACAGCATCAGCGCGTAGATAAGGCCGACGATAAGCGTCACCGGGCCGCGCACCATAGGGCGAAAGCCGTTGCCCACAGCATTTTGGATAACGGTGATGTCCGTGGTCATGCGGGTGACGAGTGAGCTGGCGTCGTAGTTGTCCAGGTTACCAAAAGCGAGCGTCTGAATCTTTTTGTACTCAGCCTCGCGCAGGTTAGCGCCTAGGCCCGAGGCAACGCGGGCGGACGTGTGTGCATAACCCAAGCCCAGTACCAGCGAAAGCGCAGCGCACACCAACATGTACGACCCCTGCAGCAGCATGTAGTTGATATCACCCGCAGGCACGCCCACATCGATGATGTTGGCCATGATGACCGGGATAAACAGCTCGAGCACCGTCTCGACCGACACAAAGAACACGCCGAGGATGGCATCGCGACGGTATGCCCCTAGATAGGAAAACAGTATTTTGAGATTGCGCACGCAGGTTCAACCCCCATCAAACGTTGTTCGCAAACGCACGTATTATTGCGCGCCGAATAATGGTGTCAAGTATTCCGAAATCGTTTTCTGCAAGGTTAGCGCCGGCGGCGAGTTCTCGTGATGTGTGTCCATATTCACTCGGAATAATGGTGCGCGAGACTTTTTCGCTCCGGCGTCATCACAAACCTTGACTCTACAATCGTTATAGGGTTTTCACTACACTGGTACGTAAACAAACCCAGCCAGAAAGCCCCGCCCATGGAACACGACCTCACACGCGGCAATGTCCTTAAGACCATCGCGGTCTTTGCCCTGCCCTATATGCTCTCGTACTTTTTGCAGATGCTCTACGGCATGGCCGACCTGTACATGATGGGGCAGTTCAGCGGTGCCGCCGGCATCACCGCCGTGGGCAATGGCGCGCAGACGCTCTATATCATCACTGTGACGCTCGTGGGCCTGGCCATGGGAACGACGGTTATCGTCGGCCACGCTGTGGGCTCGCGTCGGTTTGACCGCGCCGAGACCGCCATCGGCAACACCATCACGCTCTTTATGGGCGTCTCGGTGGTGCTGGCCGCTATCCTGCTCGCACTGTGCCCGCAGATCGTGGCACTCATTGGCACGCCGCCCGAGGCAGTCGAAGGCACCGCCGCCTACCTGCGTATATGCTTCATGGGCATTCCCTTTATCGCCGCATACAACATTCTTTCGGCCATCTTTCGCGGGCTGGGCGATTCGCGCTCGCCTATGTACGTGATCGGCGTGGCATGCATCATCAACATCGCGCTCGATTTTCTGTTTATCGGCCACATGGGGCTCGGCCCCGTGGGCGCGGCGCTCGGCACGGTGACCGCGCAGACGGTCAGCGTTGCCCTCGCGCTTGTGTGGCTCAAGAGCCGCCGCACGAACATCCACGTTAAGCGCAGCGACCTGCGCCCCCAGCCCGAGGTGCTCGGCAGCATTCTTAAGATCGGCGTGCCTGTGGCCGTGCAGGACGGCTGCATCCAGGTGGCGTTTATGTTTATCACCGTCATCGCCAACCACCGAGGGCTCGTCGACGCCGCCGCCGTGGGCCTGGTCGAGAAGATGATCAGCTTTTTGTTCATTGTGCCGAGTTCCATGGGCGCCACCGTCAGCGCGCTCACGGCGCAAAACGCCGGCGCGGGCAAGGGCGACCGCGCGCGTCAGGTGCTCAAGGACGCCATGACGATCTCGGTGGTGTACGGCTGTCTGATCACGGTACTGATGTGGCTGGTGGCGCCGGCGTTTATCGGCTTTTTTGCCAAGGACGCCGCGGTGGTCGCTGCCGGCACCGGCTATATGCGCAGCTACATTTTCGATGCAATCTTTGCCGGCATCCACATTTGCTTTAGCGGCTTTTTCGCTGCATACGGCAAGAGCTACATCGGCTTTGCGCACAACGTGCTGGCCGTGGCGCTCATTCGCGTGCCGGGCGCGTGGCTGCTGTCGAACGCCTATTCCGATACGTTGTTTCCCATGGGTATCGCCTCGCCGTGCGGATCGATTTTGTCGGCGGTCATCTGTGTTGTCGCGTTTACCGTGCTCAACCGGCGCGGGGCTTTTGACAAGTTGGCAGCGTAGCGGGGCGACGTAGGCCTGGCGTCCCTCCCCGACCCTATTGAAAGGAGCGGTCCCATGACCGACTCGCCAACCGAACATACCGAGGGCCTGCTCCGCATTGGCGAGGTGGCGCGCTTGTTTAACCTGAGCGTGGGCACGTTGCGCCATTACGAGCAAATGGGCTTGCTGGACCCGGCACACATCGATCCGGCGAGTGGGTACCGCTACTACGGATCGCGGCAGCTCTCCACCCTCAATACCATCAGCCACCTGCGTGTTCTCGACTTGCCGTTGGCGCAAATCCGTGAGTTTGTGACCACGCGCGACGTGGACCTTATGCAGCGGCAGCTGGCTCAGCAACAGGAGCTCATCGAGCGCAAGCGCCGCGAGCTGGAGCGCGTGTCGCGCAAGATCGATAACCGGCTTGCTCTACTGCACGATGCCTTGAACACCGAGCTCGATACCATTTGCACAATCGATGCGCCCGAGCTTCGCTGCGCCGTGTTGCGCGAACGCGTCAACCCTACCGACGCCTATGCGCTGGAGTGGCAGATTCGTCAATTGCAGAAGGGCCAGCACGAGACCTTTGTCTTCCTGGGCAACTTGGGCGTTGGGATTAGCGCCGAACGCCTTGCCGCCGGCGACTTTGATGGCTACGACGAGGTCTTTCTGCTGCTGGATGGCACGGACGATTACCTGGGCGATGTCGAAGTACGTCCCGCCGCGCGGTGTCTGACGGTCAGCTTCCGCGGCACGCACGGTCAGGCGGCCCCGCGCTATGAGCGCTTACTCGATTACATGCACGAGCGCGACCTGTCCCCCGCCGGTCCCTCGCGCGAAATCGCCCCCATCGACGACATCATCAGCGACGACCCGGGGGCGTATGTGACGAGGATCGCGATACCGGTCCGCTAATCACTACCATTTATCGAGCAATTCCATCCATTTACCTTAATCCGAATTAGATTGTATTATGTAGCAAATAAAATGACAGCATATTGCCCCCCCCATAGGCAGGAGACATTATGCCCAGAGTTCAATCACGTCGCTCGTTTCTTCTCGGCCTAGCCTCGATCATCGGCTTATCCGCGTCACGCCCAACAAGAGTATTCGCTGCCGACTCAAACTCATCCGTCGCTTTTACATCAGACCTAGCACAAGACTACGCGCTTTCCCTGTTGCCCATCGTCGACGGATCCGCGAACTTAGAGATCGAGCGAATCGTTCCCGTATGCCAACAAATCGGCCTTATCTGTGGCTATGAAATCAGTGTCACAAGGGAAGGAAGCCCTTACGGTTATTTAGTACTTGACGCATCATATCCCGGGCTTCTGAAGGAGATAACCCTCGGCGATACCATTCTTCCGATTTCAGCTTCTCTATCAAACGCCATTTCAACTTATTCCGGCCAACAGGCCACAAACCCAACCGTACTAATTTCGTACAACGATATTGAATATGGAACTTTGGTGCCAGGAACTAGAGACTGTGTAACCAACTATAACAATATACGGTCTGTCCCGATTGCCACCGAAAAGGGTATAACACCTCAAAGCAATAACCCAACTTCATGGAATGCAGTCATTATCAATGAAGATGACTTGATGTTGCATTTCCAAATAGACGATTTAAACGGAATACCGTTCCGAGGAGTCTCGGAATCATTAGTTGAAGCCCGCACTAATAAGTATGCATGCGTCGTTTCTGCCTTGTACGCTGTATCAATGCATTACGGTCTCACCAGTTCAAACGCTAATCAATTTAATCCCGATTATTATAAAGAAATATGGAACGTCACTGGCACAACAACGTATAAGACCAATGATCAGGGCGTCGAGTACGGAAGCACGATCATCCCAGATGGAATTGTTCCGTTTAAAAGTCTTGCCGCTCAAAAGGGTAGAGCACTTAATACTCAATTTTTCGGTTATCAGCCTCAATTCGCTCAGTACAGAGCAACTATCGATCAAGGGAATATCGGCTTGTATCATATGTGGATCAACAGCCGAAACAGTGAAGGATCCGTCGAGCTATCAGGTCATACAGTCACGGTAACTGGCTATTTTACTGGGCATAATGGAAGCTCTGGCATCGAACTGCAGTGGCTCGAAGTATTCGACGGATGGAACACTTATCCCCGAGCGATTAACTATGCAACGCCCAATATGGTCAAATTGAACGGAACAGTCTTTTGGTAGACCGGATGGCACCATCAAAATGCTATGGCACCACGGCCTTTGCCCTGGTTACGATATTGGTGATTTTCGCTATGTTTGCATCCGTTTCTTCATGCACAGATAGAGCCCGCTATAGCGGAGGAGATGATTACCTTGTCTTTGGAGCCGGCAGCGTTCATTCTATTGAGGGAACGGAACTCGTAATCCAAACAGACAACAGTCCCCGCTACACCGACGCTGGAAAGCAAACCCGGATTACATTCCCCTCATCTGGCCGAATCAAAGACAAGCTTTCCCAAATCAAAGTTGGGACAAGAGTTTCCTACTCACGCTTTGAGTCGGTAGACGCATCTGGATCATACGAGGGAAACGATATCGAAATTGAACAGGCAAACACTATAAGGAGATGTTGAGGAACTGAGCCTCTGCGCAGCTCCTCAACAAATCATTATGCCTCCGGGACCCTACCCGTCGCCAAAATCTGTTCAAGTGCCGCCTCATCCAACACGGGCACACCCAGCTGCTCGGCCTTGGTGAGCTTGGAGCCCGCTTTGGGGCCGGCGACCAGGTAGCTCGTCTTCTTTGAAACACTGCCCGAAACCTTGGCACCGAGTACCTTGAGCGCCGCACCTGCCTCGTCGCGGGTGCGGTTGAGGAGCGTGCCGGTGAGCACGAAGGTCAGACCCGCGAGCGGCTGTGCGTCGGCGAGCTCGCCCGCCACGCCAGCGTCGGCTGCGGCTTGCGCATGCGCGGCGCCCAGGTCGACCTCGAGCGAAAGGCCCGCTTGGCGCAGACGTTCCAGCACGGCAAGGTTTTCGGGCACGGCCAGGAACTGCTTGACGCTCGCCGCAATCTTGGGACCGATGCCCTCGCACTCGGCGATGTCCTCTTCGCTCGCCAAGATAAGCTTGTCGATCGACAGGAATCGCTCGGCGATGACCTCACCCACACTCTTGCCCACGTGGCGGATGCCCAGGGCAAACAGCACGCGACCGAGCGGCTGGCTCTTGGACTTGTTGAGCTCGGCGATGATTTTCTCGGCCGTCTTGAGGCCTACCGGAATGGGGTCGCCCTTCTTGACGCCCTTTTTGCTGTTGGAGCTGGCATAGGTGCGGCCCGTGTCCAGGCCGGCGATGTCGTCGACCGTGAGCTGGTAGAAGTCTGCGACATCGTGGATCAGCCCGGCGGCGATCATCTTGTCGACGATCTCGTCGCCTAGGCCGTCGACGTCCATGCAGCCGCGGCTCACCCAGTGAAGCAGGCGCTCCTTGAGCTGCGCGGGGCAGTCGATGGAGACGCAACGGTAGGCCACCTCGCCATCCTCGTGGACCACGGGGCTGCCGCACACGGGGCAGACCTCGGGCATCTGCCAGTCGACCGAATCGGCCGGGCGCTTGTCGAGCACCGGGCCCACGACCTCGGGGATTACGTCGCCTGCCTTGTGCACGATGATAGTGTCGCCCTCGCGCACGTTTTTTCGGCGGATCTCGTCGATGTTGTGCAGCGTGGCGCGCGCGATGGTGGAGCCGGCGACCGTCACCGGGTCGAACTCGGCGACCGGCGTGAGCACACCGGTGCGGCCCACCTGGATGCGAATTTCGCGCAGGATGGTCTGCTTTTCCTCGGGCGGAAACTTAAAGGCGATGGCCCAGCGCGGTGCGCGGGCGGTAAAGCCCAGGTCGAGCTGCTGCTGAAAGCTGTCGACCTTTACGACTACGCCGTCGATGTCATAGTCCAGATCGCCGCGGTGCTCGAGCGCCTGGGCGCAGAACTCGTGAACCTCGGCCGGCGTGGCGCAGCGTGCCACATTGGGGTTGACGCTAAAACCGGCGCTGCGCAGCCAGTCAAGAAACTCGCGCTGGCTGTGGACATGCAGTGGGTCAGTATCGGCGATGGCATAGATAAAGGTAGCGAGATCGCGGCGCGCCGTGATCTTGGGATCTTTTTGGCGCAGGCTGCCGGCGGCGGCGTTGCGCGGGTTGGCGAAGGGGTCGCGTCCCTCGGCATCGGCCTCTTCATTCAGGCGGACAAAGCTACCCTTGGGCATATAGACCTCGCCGCGTACCTCGATGGTGCGCTCGCGGTCGGCGCCCATGTGGGCGAGCGCCGGCTCGGACAGGTGCATGGGCACATCCTTGATGGTACGCACATTGAGCGATACGTCCTCGCCCGTGGTGCCATCGCCGCGCGTGGCCGCGCGCACGAAAGTGCCGTTTTGGTAGGTAAGCGCCACGCCCAGACCGTCAATCTTAAGCTCGCAGGTATAGGTGACGCTACCTGCGCCGAGCGCATCCTCGGTTCGTTGGAGCCACGCGTCGAGCTCGTCCAGATCCATGGCATCGTCCATGGAATACATGCGTGCCATGTGCGTGACCGGCGTAAACTGCTCGCTCACGTAGCCGCCCACGCGCTGGGTATAGCTGTCGGGCGTCACCAGGTCGGGGTAGGTGGCCTCGATTTCCTGCAGCTCAACGAGCATTTTGTCAAAGGCGGTGTCCGTGATCTCGGGCGCATCGAGCATGTAGTAGCGATAGGCGTGGTAATCGAGCTCGTGGCGCAGCTCGGCCGCACGCGCTGCCGCCTGGGCATGGGCGTCGGTCGGCGCGGCGGCATCCGCACTCGCGGGCGTTTCGGTATCGATGTCCACACCGTCACCAAACAGGCTCGATTGCTCCATAGCGGCACTCCTTCGCTCGATTTCAAACGGATACAAGAGTACCACCGGTCACGATGGGGCCGAATAACCCTTTCGAACCGCACCGAATCGGCAGCGCCCGGACCGGGGTGGATCGCGCGATCAAACCATGCCCTTGTCAGCCCCAAGTGATCCGTTTTCCTCCGTCCCCAACGGATCAATAAGAAAAGAGGGGCTGTCCCGCGTTGGTGGGACAGCCCCTCTGGCATTGGTATGTGCGAAACGGCTCGCTAGAACCCCTGGCCGTAACCTTGACCCTGGCCCTGCTGGCCCAGCAGCTCCTCCAGATACTGGCGCAGCTGCTCGTCGGTAATACCGCCGTTGCCGGTGTCGGTCGAACTGTCGTCCTGCTGCTGGTTCTGCAGCTCCTCATCGGAGCCCAGCTCGACGGTGACCTTCTTCTCTTCCTTGCCGCGCATGAGCGTGATCTCGACCTTCTCGCCCACCTCGTGGCTGCGCAGCGCGATAATCAGGCCATCGGCGCTCGTAATCTCGTCGTCGCCCAACTTGGTGATGACGTCGCCCTCCTGAATGCCGGCCTTGGCGGCAGGACCGTCCTCAACGACGCTCGCCACATACGCGCCGCTATCGGTGCTCAGCTTGTTGGTGCGGGCGTTGAGCGCGTTGACGCTCGAAAGCGTAGCGCCCATGTACGGATGCACCGGCGTCTTGCCGCCGATGATCTGGTCGGCAATGTTCTTGGCGTAGTTAACGGGAATAGCAAAGCCCACGCCCGAGCTGGAGCCCGAGTAGCTCTCGATGAGCGAGTTGATGCCCACCAGCTCACCGTTGTCGTTGACGAGCGCGCCGCCGGAGTTGCCCGGGTTGATGGCGGCATCGGTCTGAATCATGTTGGCATAGATGGTGTTACCGCTGGTAGAGCTCATGGCCGTGGAGCGGTAGAGCGCCGAGACGATACCGGTGGAGACAGACTGCTCGTTGCCGAACGGCGACCCGATCGCCATGACCCACTCGCCCACGTTGAGCTTGGAGGAATCACCGATCTCGATCGGCGTGAGCTTGGAGGCGTCGGCGTCCTTGAGCTTGATGACGGCCAGGTCGCTCGAGGCGTCGTTGCCCACGAACTCGGCCTCGTAGGTGGTGCCGTCGTCCATGGTAACCACGTACTGGTCATAGCCATCGACCACGTGGTTGTTGGTGAGGATGTGGCCCTCGGTATCGAGCACCACGCCCGAACCGACGCTGCCCGAGCTGTCCGACTCGTCGGCAGACTGCGAAAGCGAGCCATTCTGGCTACCGCTCGAAGTGGCGGTAATGGAAACGACGGAGGGCAGGGCCTTGGCAGAAACGGCCTCGGCCAACGTGGTGTCCTCGGAATCAATCGTAATCTTTTGCGTCGATGAGCCCGAAGCGCCCGCCGTCACGGCGTTCTTGCCGCCGCCAATGTTGAGCGTGCCGCTCATGATAAGCGCGATGACCAGCAGGGCACCGCAGGCGCAGCCGGCGAGCGCCGTAATAAAGATCGGCAGCTTTTTGGTCTTGGTCTTGACCACCGTGTGCTTGTTCACGACCTGTTGGCCGCCCAGCGGCTTGCCGGTCTGCGTGTCGAAGGCCTGCACGTAGGGAATGTTGCCATCGGCAGGCGTCGACTCCACCTGCACGCGCGGCTGCTGCTGAGTCTCGCCGGCGTGGTCCGCATCCTGGGGGCGCTGGGAATCGTTCTCGCTCATAGCTGCGATCCTTTCGTCAAATAACCAAAGGCCCGCCAAACATGTGGCGGGCCATCATTGTTCACGTTGAGTTGTACCCCAATATGCGGGCACAAGTGTATGAGAACGCAATCTTTTAGGAAGGCTTAAGTTCTGCTGCAGATTCGAGAGGAACCCGCACCCGCGTCAAAACCACCACAAAGGTGCCTGTCCCCTTTGTGGTGGAAAGCTAGTCCTTAAACAGATAGCCCACGCCGCGGACGGTGGTGATATGTGCCGCAATCTGCGGGCCCACCTTGGAGCGGATGCGTCGGATGTGCACGTCGACGGTGCGCGTGCCGCCGCAGTACTCAAAGCCCCACACGCGGTGCAGCAGCACTTCGCGGCTGTAGGCGCGGTTGGGATGCGTCGCCAAAAAGCTCAGCAGCGAGTACTCCATCAGCGTCAGGTCGATGGGCTCGCCATCGAGCGTTACCTGGTAGGTAGCCAGGTTAATCTCGAGGTTATCGATGTTGAGTACATCGTCGGCGGTGACGGTCTCCTCCTCGCCCATCAGGCGCTGCGCGCGAGCCTTGAGCTCGTTGGGTGTCGCCGTGGGGCATACAAAGTCGGCATGCGCGTGATTGGGCAGGCGCAAGGTACCGAGCGCCTCGTCGTCGACGATCACCAGCATGGGGACGCCGCCGCGGTCGTCAAGCCACTTGGCAATCTGATCGATGCGGTCGCTGCGGATTCCATCGGAATCGAGGATCAGCAGGTCAAAGTCGTGCGCCGCAGTCGGCGAATCGGGGGTGGCCAGGCTCACCTCGACACCCAGGGTGGTCGTCAAGCTGCGGGCAAACTCGTGGAAGCGCGTCGTGCGCGCCATGAACAGGGCACTCTTTTCGGACATATCGGCCTCCAAAGAAATGAGCTCAATCGTACTGAAACAAGCCAGCGCGATTAGGAGTTCGCCAGGTAGTGCTTAATCTCCCACTCGGTGATCGTAGACTCGAACTTATGCCACTCGTCGCGCTTCTTTTTGAGGAAGAAGCTGTGGATGTGCTCGCCGAGGGCATCCTTCATAAACTGCGAGTCCTCAAACACGTCGAGCGCCTCTTTGAGCGAGCGCGGCAGCGGCGTGTAGCCGGCCTCGAGCATCTGACGGTCGGTAAGCTTGAGCGTCTCGGCCGTTGCCTCGGGCGGGAGTTCCAGCTTGCGCTCGATGCCGTCCAGACCAGCCGCCAGCGTGACGGCGTTGACCAGGTACGGGTTGGCCATGGGGTCGGGGCTACGAAGCTCGATGCGCGTGGACAGCTGCTTGCCGGGCTTGTAGACCGGAATGCGGACCATGCTCGCGCGGTTGCGCAGGCCCCACGTGGCGTACTGCGGCACGGAGTCGCCGCCCGTGGTGATGCGCTTGTACGAGTTGACCGTGGGGTTGGTGATGGCGCTAATCTCGCGGGCATGCGCCAGGATGCCGGCCATGTAGTGCTTGGCGATATCGGAGAGGTGGTACTTCTCGTCGTCCTCGCCCCAAAAGACGTTGTTGCCGTCGTGGTCGAATAGCGACTGGCACAGGAACATAGCGCTGCCGTCCTCGCCCGCCAACGGCTTGGGCATAAAGGAGGCGTGGCAACCGCTCTCGTAGGCCTGCTGCTTAATGATTAGTTTGGCCGTGGTGATGGCGTCGGACATGCTCAGGGCCTCGGCGTGGCGCAGGCTCATGCCGTGCTGCGAGCGGCCGGCAGCGTGGAAGGTGTACTCCACGGGCACGGACATCTTCTCGAGCGTGAGAACCGTGTTGCGGCGCAGGTCGCGGGCGGCATCGCTCACCGAAAGATCGAAGTAGCCCACGTTGTCGAGCGGCTCGGGCGTGTGCTCGTCGGGGAAGTAGTAATACTCCAGCTCGGCGCCCACGTTGAGCAGGTAGCCAGCCTTCTCGGCCTTGCGGAACATGCGGCGCAACGCATCGCGCGGATCGCCGGCGAAGGGCTTGCGGTCGGGGGTGCACACGTCGCAGAACACGCGGGCGACGCCGTTGTGGCTCGGGCGCCACGGCAGAATCTGGAAGGTCGAAGCATCGGGGAATGCGAGCATGTCGGCTTCCTCGGGCGTAGCAAAGCCCTCGATGCCGGAGCCGTCAAAGCCAATACCCTCCTCAAAAGCGACCTCGAGGTCCTCGGGGCTAATGGCAAAGTTCTTGAGGCGGCCGAGAATGTCGACAAACCACAGACGCACAAAGCGGATGTCACGCTGCTCTACGGAGCGAAGTACGTAATCGATGTTCTGCTGGTTCATGTCGCTCCCCTTTCTTTCGGGCGGGTTTCGACTGGTCTATATCGCAGATACTATCGCAGAAAAATGTTTCCGCAGGGTTAAAGCGTATCAAGCGCTCAAAAAACGTGCGCGAACAGGC
>DBFBFY010000172.1:0-10433 GCA_048201615.1 Collinsella sp. | reverse complement strand
GAGCGCATGCGCCGCCGGGCGCGCCTTGCCATGAGCGTTGGCGGCGAAAATCGTGTGGGGCGCATCGGTCCAGGCGCTATCCGCCGATACCACGGTATGGGCGACCCCGCGCTGGAGGCGGCACTCACCGATGCCGGGCTATCCGAGAAGTTTTGCTTTGCGACCATGATGGACCTCGCCTACGAGGTGCCCATTTGCATGGAAGAGGTCATGGACGAATACGCCGACCTGCCCGGCATGGCGGACCTGCGCGAGCATATGCTCGGCCCCGTCCGCGAAAACTGCCAGCGCACCCTCGACCTCATCAAGGCAGAAATGGACTAGGTGGCCGTAATTTCGCAATTATCAAACAAAAGAGAGGGGACACCCGTCGCAAAAGACCGGGTGCCCCCTCTCATAATGTCATTTGCAATCCGCTAGCACGTGGCTCGGACTGCTGCTAGCGCAACCTTTACGCAGCGAGGCGCTTGAGGACGTCGATGAGCAGCTCGTAGAAGCGCTCGGCAGAAGCGAGCTCCATGCTCTCGTCCGGGGTATGGACATCGGAGAGCGTCGGGCCCACGGCGATGGCGTCCAGGCCGTGCAGAGCCTCGGCAAACAGGCCGCACTCAAGGCCGGCGTGAATGGACTCGATGCGCAGCTCGGAGCCAAAGAGCTCTCGATAGCTCTCGACAAAGACTTCGCGGACCGGCGAATGCTCGGCATAGCTCCAGCCGGGATACTCGAACTCAAACTTGGCGTCGAAGCCCAGGACATCGGCAAGCGTCTGCAGGCGGTCCTTGAACTCGTTCTGCAGCGAGGTGATCGAGGAGCGCGGGGACAGCATAATCTTGACCTCGTCATCGGAGGTGGCGACCACGCCGATGTTGGAGGAAACCTCGACGGAGCCGTCGGTGGCGACGTTGCGGCGAATCACGCCGTTAGGGGCAAGACGCAGGGCGCGGATGAGGGCAAGCGCGGACTTCTGGTCCATGGCCTCGACCTCGGCGTCGTCGGCAATCTCGACGGTGCAGGTAAAGCCGGGGTCGAAGACCTCGAGCTCGGCAGTGACGTCGGCGATGATGCCCTTTGCGATCTGGGCCGCGGCCTCGGCGGCAGCGTGATCGGCATAGACCAGAACGGCCTTGCACTCACGGTTGATGGCGTTGTCCTTGGTGCCGCCGTTGAAGCTGACGATGGCGGGCTCGCCGGCGACCATCAGGCGGTCGATGATGCGGGCCATGATGAGGTTTCCGTTGCCGCGCTCCAGGTTGATATCACTGCCGGAGTGGCCGCCCAACAGACCGGAAATGTCGAGCGTGAGGGTGCTACCGGTCTTGTGCTCGCGCACGATGGGGCAGGTGTAGGTAACGACGACGCCGCCGGCGCAGCTGACGGTGGCAACGCCCTCCTCCTCGGAGTCGAGGTTGATCATGGTGCGGGCGCTGATCTGGGACTTGTCGAGCGTCTCGGCGCCAACCAGGCCGGTCTCCTCGTCGGTGGTGAACACGCACTCGAGGGCCGGATGGGCAATCGAATCGTCGTTGAGCACAGTAAGCATAAGCGCGACGGCGATACCATTGTCGGCGCCCAGGGTGGTGCCGTTGGCGGTAAGGACGCCGTCCTTGACGACCAGGTCGATACCATCGGTCGTAAAGTCGTGCTCAACGGAGCCCAACTTGTCGCACACCATATCGATGTGGCCCTGCAGCATCACGGTCGGGGCATTCTCGGCGCCGGCAGATGCGGGCTTGCGAATGATGACGTTGTAGACCTCGTCCTGATACACATCGAGACCGCGCTCCTTGGCAAACGCGACCAGGAAATCGCTGATGCCCTTCTCGTTGCCAGACCCACGGGGGATCGCGCTGACCTCCTCAAAGAAATGGAACAGCTGGGCGGGCTCGTAGCCGGTAATCTTGTAGTCCATGGTGCCTCCTTGGCGCAACTGGTTAGACAGTAAGACATGCGACTTGTATATTCCCAGACTTTGCGTGCATAAACCAGTCGAAAACGCCGAGCGCCCTCGCATCATCGGCTAACGGTGGACCGTATAGCGTAACGGTCACAACTTCCGCAGCTCTACAAATCGAGGCGCCCTTTCCGGAGCGCCTCGATTGCGCGTATCAAATTGTCGCCACGCCCTACAGCGCGCCGGAACCGGCTTGCATCATGCCGCCGGGGCCCGAGGTCACGCCGCCGCTCACGGGCGCGACGTTGCCGGTGTGCGGAGCCGCCGGGGCGGTATCGCCACCGAGCGTGCCCGCCGGACGCGGTGCCGGAATCTCGCCCGTGCCGTGACTAAAGACAAACTTGCCGTCGGCCACATCGCACTGAACGGTATCGCCCTCGCCCCACTCACCGGCCAGCAGTTCCTCGGACAGCGGGTCCTCAATGAGCTTTTGGATGGCACGGCGCAGCGGACGCGCGCCATTGGTGAGGTCGGTGCCCTCGGCCACAATCTTGTCGTAGGCCGCATCGGTGAGCTTGATGTTCATGCCGTTGGCAATCAGGCGTTGACGCAGGTCGTCCACCAGCAGGTGCGCGATCTTGGTCAGGTTCTCGCCCGAGAGCTTCTGGAACACCACGATGTCGTCGATACGGTTGAGCAGCTCGGGGCGGAACAGGCGCTTGAGCTCGCCCATCGCGCGGCCGCGGATCTCACTCGAGGTGAGGCCCTGCTCGCCGGTGGTGCCAAAGCCAACGCTCGCATCCTGCGCGATCTCGCGGGCGCCCACGTTTGACGTCATGATGATCACCGTATTGCGGAAGTCGACCGTCTTGCCCTGGCTATCGGTCAGACGGCCCTCCTCCAACACCTGCAGCAGGATATTGAAGATGTCGGGGTGCGCCTTCTCGATCTCGTCGAACAGCACGACCGAGTACGGGTGACGGCGAACAGCCTTGGTGAGCTGGCCGCCCTCGTCGTGGCCCACATAGCCCGGGGGGCTACCGATGAGCTTGGAGACCTCGAACTCACTGCCAAACTCCGACATATCGAAGCTGATGAGCGCGTCCTTGCTGCCAAAGAGATACTCGGCGAGCGTCTTGGCGAGCTCGGTTTTGCCCGTGCCGGTGGGGCCCAGGAAGATAAAGCTGCCGCCGGGGCGACGCGGGTCCTTGAGCGGCGAGCGGCTGCGGCGCACGGCCTTGGCAACGGCCTCGACGGCCTCGTCCTGACCGATGATGCGCGTCTTGAGCACGCTTTCGGCCTGCAGCAGGCGGCGGCTCTCGCTCTCGGTGAGCGAGGACACCGGCACGCCCGAGGTCACGGACACGATGTCGGCAATCTGGGAGACATCGATGGTGAGCGGGCTGGCGTCGAGCTCGGCCGTCCAGGCAGCCTTGGCCTCGGCGAGCTCAATCTCGGCAGCCTTTTGCTGCTCGGTGATCTCGGCGGCCTTGTTCATGTCGTCGCTCTCGGTGGCCTCCTGCGCGGCGGCCTTAAGCTCCTCCACGCGATGCTCGGCCTCGCGCACCGGCTCGGGCGCGCGGTTGGCGGCGATGCGGGCGCGGGCGCCGGCCTCGTCAATGAGGTCGATGGCCTTATCGGGCAGGAAGCGATCCTGGATGTAGCGGTCGGAGAGGTTCGCGGCGGCCTCGATAGCACCCTGCGTATAGCGCACATGGTGGTGCTCCTCGTAGCGCGGCTTGAGCGCGGTCAGGATCTTGACCGTGTCCTCGACGCTCGGCTCCTCGACATCGATGGTCTGGAAACGACGCTCAAAGGCCGGGTCCTTGGTGAGGTACTTGCGGAATTCCTCGGCCGTGGTGGCACCGATAATCTGAAAGGCACCGCGCGCGAGCACGGGTTTGAGCATGGAGCTCGCGTCGATGGAGCCCTCGGCAGAACCGGCACCGATGATGGTGTGCATCTCGTCGATAAACAGGATGACGTCGTCAGCTTCGGTGGCCTCCTGGATCACGTTCTTGAGGCGCTCCTCAAACTCACCGCGATACTTGGCGCCCGCAACGAGGCCCGGCAGGTCGAGCGTCCAGATGTTCTGGTTCATAAGGTTCTCGGGCACGTTGCCAGCTGCAATCTGCTGAGCCAGACCCTCGACGATGGCCGTCTTGCCCACGCCGGGGTCGCCCAAGATAAGCGGATTGTTCTTGGTGCGACGCGAAAGGATCTCCATCATACGCTGGACTTCCTTTTCGCGACCAATTACAGGGTCGAGCTCGCCGTCGCGCGCCTTCTGCGTAAGGTTGGTGGCGAACTGCTTAAGCGTATCGGTGCCGCTCCCCTTTTGCTGCGACGCGTCCGAGCCGCTAAAGAACGGCAGGCCCGCACCGGGACGCCCGGCACCGGCGCCGGCGAGCGGACGCTTCTTGTCCTGGTCCTTGGCGGTAAGTTTCTCGATAGCCTTTTTGATGGAGGCGGACGACACACCCAGGCGCATGAGGATGTCCATGGCCATGCCGTTACCCTCTTCGACGATGCCAATCAGCAAGTGCTCGGTCGACACGTAGGTCTGGTTGTTCTCACGTGCCACGCGGAAGGAGCGCTCCATCACGCTAATGACGAGCGGCGTAAAGGCAAGCTTGGCAGCCTCGGTCTCCTCGCTGGGCTCGGGAACCGTGGTCTGGACCTCCTTGAGGGTGTCCATGATGTCGTCGTAGGAGATATCAAGCGAGCGCAGCGCCTCGGCAGCGATGCCCTCGTCCTCCTTGGCGAGTGCGAGCAGCAGGTGCTCGGTGCCCACCTTATTTGAGTGCAGATCGAGCGCCTCCTGTTTGGCCATCGACATGACCTTGCGCGCTCGATCGGTAAATCTATCTAACATGCTCGTTTCCTTACATGAGTTCATCGAAATCAAAACGCCCGCCCGTCGGCGGCGCTTTTGTCTCTTTACCCACAGGTCGTCTATGTTAACAGCTGGAGGAATATCTATAAACCCGGCTCACATGAATGCAGGTTATGACCGCATCGCGGGACTCACCGCGCGATGCGCGACAGGCGCCCCGCAAGAGAAACCCTAGGCGTCTTTCACCACGTCGGGACTCGTCGCACGCGATGCGCGATAGGCATCGGCCTCCTTGGAGACGCGTTCGAGCAGCTCGGATGTATCGACGCCCTCGACTTGCGCGACCGTTTCCACCGTCTGCATGGCGACCGCCCTCAGGTACGCGCACGCGCTGTCCCCCGGCTGCTCGAGGTCTATCTCCTCGCCGCCCTCCCGGGCAAAGCCGACCGCCATCACAAAGCCCATGATGCCCGAGACCAGAAAGCCCACCGCAAAGCTCGAATCTGCCTTGAGCTCTTCTCCGTCGGGGTGGACGATCTCTCTCACGCGGTCGATGATGATCGTATGGATGCCCTGCACGACCTGCTCGGCGGCACCCGCCCTCATGGTGATGACGATGCGCCGCAGCAGGCAGCGGACGTCGCGCCGGTCGAACGCCGAAAGGTCGCCCTCGCTCGAAAAATGCCAGAGGGCATCGGTGATGAGCTCGTTATCCTGCAGCAGCTGGGCTATGGCGATGGCGACGAGTTCATCGAAATCGTGAAAATAGTAGTAAAACGTTCCGCGATTGCACTGGGCGGCGCGGGTCACCTCGCCAACCGACAGCTCGAAGATGCTGTTGTTCTCGATGAGCTCCCAAAACGCCTCGATGATACGGGTGCGTGCATCGGGCGCATCGGCGTCCTTACGCGGTCTCGCCATGCGCCTCACCGCACCCCTGCGCCTTGGCGTTCATGATGAGCATCTGAAGACGGTTCTCCACGTTGGCGAAGCTCACGTCGGGATCGTAGTCGAGCGGCAGGAACTGCGCCGTGGGATACTGCTCCTTGAGCGCATGGATGAGCCCGCGCCCCACGACATGGTTGGGCAGACACCCGAACGGCTGCAGGATCACGAAGTTGCGGCAGCCGCGCTTGGCGTGCTCGAGAATCTCCGCCGGAATCAGCACGCCCTCGCCCGCATCGAACGTATGGTGCAGGATCTTATCGCTCGCGCGCACGAGCTCGGGCATGCGCGTCGGCGGCTCGTAGAGCGGGCTCGCCGCGCCCAGGCGGTCGCAACGGTCGTGCGCGAGCTCGAACAGGTTGTCCGCCGTGGCGTACCAGGCCTTTTCGGGCAGCGACAGGTCGACGTGGAACTCGCGCGACTGCGCATGCTTGTAGAAATAGGTCTTGCGGATCACGTCGGTCATGCGCGCCTCGATGACCTCGAGCCCGTTGTCCTCGAGGTAGCGCTCGATCTCGTGGTTGGCGCCGAGATGGAAATTGAGCAGGTACTCGCCCACGATGAGAACGGTCGGATGCGGGTTCGAGCGGTCGTACGGAACGGCGTCCATGATCGCAAGCGCGCGTTTGAAGCCCGTCGCCTGGCCTCTCAGCCCGGAGCGCTCCATGCCCTCGATAACCTCATCGAGCGCGCGGTCGAACGCAGCGTCCGCCGCGCCCTTCTCGAGCTCGTAGGGACGGATGCGCCTAAGCATGGCCTCGAGGGCATCGATCATGGGAAGACCGTAGGCGATCTGGATGCTCGGGCCAAGGCCGAGCTTGAAGCCCGGATGCGCATTGTGGGCATCGACGTCGTCGTTGGTGAGCACCGGGACATAGTCGTATCCCGCGTCGTCGAGCGCGCGGCGCAGCAGGGGCATGTAGTGCGTCAGGCGGCAGTCGCCGATATACTTGCCAGTCACCACGGCGACGTCGTGCGGGTCGTACTTACCGCTCTCGAGTGCCGCGAGCGCCTCGCCGATCACGATTTGCGCGGGGAAGCAGATGTCGTTGTGCACATAGCGTTTGCCCAGGCGGATGGCATCCTCGCGCCCGATATCAAGGGCCTCGGCGCGCACGCCCTGATTGCGCATCGCCGCGGTCATGAGCCTGCAGAACGCATGGGAGGTGTTGGGGACCAGCGCGATCTTGTCGTGCCGGTCGCGCTTGGTGTACTTGACCTTATACGGGTCGTCGAGCGGATGGACCGCGTGCACCCGGGCGCCCTCGGCACGCTCCTCCGCGCGACGACGGTTGACCGACTCGATAAACGAACGCACGCGAATGCCCATGGGACCGGCGACGTCGCTCTCATCGAGCTTGATCATCAGCGGAACCTTGGAGCCCATCTCGCCCATCATGCGCGCGATCTCGTCGGTGAGATACGCATCGTGGCCGCAGCCGAAGCTGCCCATCTGCACGAGCTCGAGCTCGGGCGTCGATGCGACGATGACCGCGCACGACAGCATGCGCGCATGGTAGTTGTTCACGATGTCGATGCGGCTGTTGGAAAGATCGACGTTGCAGACCCCCGGCACCGCATCGGGCGTCAGCACGGGGATGCCGCGCTCAGAGAAGAGCTTGGGCAGCCCGTGGTTGACCAGCGGGTCGTTGTGGTACGGGCGCGAAGCGATCACCACCGCGTAGCCGCCGTCCTCGCGCACGTTCTCGAGCACCTGCCTGCCGCGCAGCTGCAGCTGGTTCTCAAACGTCTCCTGCGCGCGGTCCGCCTGCTCGGTCGCCTTGGCAACCAGGTCGGCATCGATATCGAAGGTCTCCTTGCACCACGCCTTGAGCTGGCGGTTTCGGTCGCCCTCGTCGTACCAGTGGAACAGCGGCGTATCGAACGGAACGCCGAAACGCTCCTCCGGGTTATCGGAATTGCGCATCACGTAGGGGTATCCCTTTACGACGGCGCACATCCACTCGCTGGTAGAGGCGGTGTTTTCGGTGGGCACCGTCGTGATGATGGGCATGAAGATGCGGTCGACGCCGGCGTCGACGAGATTGCGGATGTGCCCGTGGACGAGCTTGGCCGGGAAGCACACGGTGTCGGATGTGACGTGCGCCAGACCGCGCTCGTACATCGCCTTGGTGCTGCGTCCCGAGACGCGCACCTTAAAGCCGAGCGTGCTGAAGAACGTCGACCAGAACGGCATGGTGTCCCAGAACTCGAGCACACGGGGAATGCCGATCGTGACATCGCGCCCCCCGCAGACGGGAACCGTGGGGTACGACTCGAACAGCAGCTTCTCGCGGTCGACAAAGAGATTGGGGGCAGCCGCGGTCCGGTCGCGCCCCGTGCCGGGTGCCTGTGCCTCGCAAGCACCCTGCGGACGCAGCTCCTCCGCCGCGGGAACCTCGCGCACGAGCTCATCCCATGAGATGGCGCCGCCGCGCGGGCAGCGATTGCCCGTGACGTAAAGCGAGCCGTCGCCAAATGCCACGACCGCGCGCTGGCAGCGGTTGTTGCACCGACGGCAGGTAACGCCGCCGAACTCGCGATGCTCGAAGCGCTCCACGGCATCGAGCCCGATAAACGACGTGCCGGCGTCGCCCTTGCGGCATTCCTCGCGCGCGAGCAGGGCGATACCGATAGCGCCCATCAGCCCCGGGTGGGGCGCACGCGTGACGGGTTTGCCCAGATACTGCTCGAATGCGCGCAGCACCGCGTCGTTTCGGAACGTGCCGCCCTGGACGACGACTTTGTCGCCCAGACGGTTGAGATTTGAAACGCGAATGACCTTGGTGAACACGTTCTCGATAATCGAACGGCAGAGACCGGCCATGATGTCGCCCGGACCCTTACCGCGCCGCTGCTCGGAAACGACGCTGCTGTTCATGAACACCGTGCAGCGGCTGCCGAGAACGGCGGGGGCTTTGGACGAAAATGCCTCGGTCGCGATATCCTCAACGGCTATTCCGAGGTTTTTGGCAAAACCCTCGAGGAACGAGCCGCAGCCCGCAGAGCACGCCTCGTTGACGACGATATCGGTCAGCACGCCGTGGTTGAGCCAGATGGCCTTCATATCCTGTCCGCCGATGTCGAGCACGAAGGTCGCATCGGGAACGCATGCGCACGCGGCGCGGGCGTGCGCGACCGTCTCGACCGTATGGTAGTCGGCGTGGAACGCGCGCGCGAAAAGCTCCTCGCCGTATCCCGTGGTGCCCACGGCATCGATCGCAAGCGTGACTCCCGCTGTCTCCCAGCGGTTCTTCAAGCTGACAAGACCCTGTTGGGCGACGTCGAGCGGTCTGCCGTTATTAGACGCGTAGAACGAATCGACAAGCTCACCCGCCTCATCGACCAGGGCGAACTTGGTCGTCGTGCTCCCCGAATCGATACCGAGCGCCACACGCACCGTCTCTCCGGGCGCATACGCATCCGGACCCTTTGCCGGCGTCTCTTTGCCATGGCGTGCCGTAAAATCCGCCTGCTCGGCAGGTGTGGCAAAAAAGGGCTGGGCAAGACGTCCCTCCCCGCTTGCGGGCGCGACCGTCTCGAGCTTATCCAGCCGGACAAAAGCGTCGGGAAGGTCGATCGGTTGGGACGATGCGAACATGTCGGTCAGCGACAGGGCGGCACCGCGCGCGACCATGATCTGCGGATCGCGCGGGACGATAACCTGATCGTCCGATAGATTCAGTTGCTCCCGGAACACGCGGACCAGTGTGGGGTTGTAGGCGAGCGTACCGCCCTCGAAGATTACCGGCGGCTCGATGTCGATACCCTGGGCCAGACCGCCGATCGTTTGGCGGGCGACCGCGTGAAGCGCCGAAAGCGCCAGGTCGGTGGCAGGAATGCCCTCGTTGAGCAGCGGCTGGATATCGGTCTTTGCGTACACGCCGCAGCGGCCCGAGACCTCGTGGACGGTCGTTCCCCGGCTTGCGAGCTGCTCGAACTCGCCCGATTCGGTGCCGACCCCCATGAGCTTTGCCATCTCGTCGATAAATGCACCGGTACCGCCTGCGCACGAGCCGTTCATGCGCATGTCGGCAACCTCGATGTCTCCCTTATCGTTGGTGCGGAAGAAGATCATCTTGGCGTCTTGGCCGCCCAGCTCGATGGCGCAGCGCGTCTGCGGATAGAACCTGCTGATCGCGAGCGCGTTGGCGACCACCTCCTGAACGTACGAGGCGCCCAGCGCGGTCGCGATATCGCGCGCACCCGAGCCGGTCACCGCAACGCGCAGCGACTCATGGGGAAAGCGCTCGGCGAGCTCGCCGAGCATGGCGCGCACGCTCGCTGTCTGACACGCCCCGTGGCGGCGATATCCCCACCACGCCTCGGTCATATCCTCGTGCATCGCGTAAACTTTGGTCGTCGTCGACCCTACGTCCAGTCCTACTAGCAACGCCATAATGCTCCGTCTCTCGCATTTTTCCCGCTAGAGATATACCACTCTACGTAATACAACAGACTGTTGTATTTAAACTCCGTATAAAAAGCGGCTGCCGAAACGCTTCAGCAGCCGCCGAATGCACCAACAGATTGTTCTGCGCGCTAGCACGTCGGGCAACGGAGCAGCACGGGCCCTCCGGTCATGCGCACCGCTCACGCCCGCGATGTCGCCGAGAGAGCTATCCACGCTTAGGGCTCCAACCAAGCAAGTCGCCCGCGCTCAGCAGATCCCTAAGCGAGCTACTCGCACTCAGGAGCCATAGCCTGCTCCAAGAGCTCGGCATGCTCCTCCTCGAAAACCGTCCCCACAGGGAAGGCGCG